>LZRQ01000111.1 GCA_002159155.1 Firmicutes bacterium ZCTH02-B6 | reverse complement strand
GAGTGCATGTAGCGCCGGACCTTGCCTTGTCGCCGCCTCAGCCTGAGGACGAGGTATGGATGCGGGCCGCCTTGGCCGAAGCTGAGGCGGCCGCAGCCAAAGGGGAGATTCCCATTGGCGCCGTGATCGTCCGGGCCGGCGAGCTGGTCGCTTCCGGCCACAACCTGCGGGAAACGGAGCGCGACCCGACGGGTCACGCCGAAGTTGTGGCCATCCGGCGGGCGGCGGAGCGCCTTGGGGCGTGGCGATTGACAGGCGCTACGCTCTACGTTACAATTGAACCTTGCGCGATGTGTGCTGGCGCTCTCGTGCTGGCGCGGATCGAGCGCCTGGTATACGGCGCTGCGGATCCAAAGGCAGGGGCTTGCGGCACGCTGTGGAACCTGGTCCAGGACCCGCGCCTTAACCATCGCCTGGCGGTCACCGCCGGGGTGATGGAGGATGAGTGCCGGGCCGTCATCCAGGGGTTTTTCCGGCGCCTTCGCAGGTAGGCGGCGCCGAGCGGTTTGCTGATGGTAATATCGCGGAGGGGTTGCGGAGCGGCCGAACGCGGCGCACTCGAAATGCGTTAGGCGGATTACCCGCCTCGTGGGTTCAAATCCCACCCCCTCCGCCAATTTTTCCAAAACAGCGGCACAGGGCACGGAAGGGTGCTGGAGCGGCCGAACAGGCACGCCTGGAGAGCGTGTGTACCTCCGTGGTACCGTGGGTTCAAATCCCACCCCTTCCGCCAGTCATGACGGGGCCGTCCGAGATGGGGAGGCCCCGTCGCTTTTTTCGTGCCGGCCACTTCACGCACCGCGGACCCGCGTCGCAGCGTTAAACCCGTCAGACGTCCCTAGCTGGCAACGGAAAGGATTTGCCGTGGGTGAGCCGAAGGAAATGCCATCTGGTGCCAGCAGAGGGAAAGCGAGCGTCTACGCCGGCACGGCGCCGCTCCATGGGGCGCGTGCCGCCATGGGACACAGGGGGAAGAGGGTTTGGACGTCAACTTCGCATTCCTCTGTGACGCGGCGGAACTGGGGCCGCATGGGAAAATCTCGGCCCTCGGCATCGGGATCCAGAGTTTTTTCATCAGCGACTTGAACCAGCCCGGACCGCCGTTTTGCTTTGTTTGCCACCTTTCGGGATCCGTCACCGAGTTGGGCACCAAGAAGGTGTCGTTGCACCTCATCGACGCGGACGGAAAGGCCGTGGTTCCTCCCATTGAGGGGCAGCTCAACGTCGAGGGCCCGCCGGTCGGCTTGCGCTGGGGAACGGGGATGATCATGCGCTACACCGGGGTCAAATACCCCCGCTACGGCGGTTACTCCATCAGTATGGTCGTGGACGGCCACGAGCTGGTAAGCATCCCGTTCAACGTGGTCCCGCCGCCGGCAAAGCCGGGGCCTGCAGGGCGCCCAGCCTGGCCGCAGCAGGAAAATTGAAGCCCCGGGCGTTCGTCCCGGGGCCTTTGCGTACCCTTGTACGCCGGGCTCATGACGTCCTGAGCCAGTTTGCGCAAGCCTCAGCCGCAGCGCCAGATTAGCCGTTGCTGCCGACTGCCTCCACTTCGATGGAGATGTCCACCTTGTCGCCCACGAGGAAACCGCCCGCCTCCAACGGGGCGTTCCACGTCAAGCCAAAGTCCTTACGGTTGATGGAGCCCTTGGCGCTCAGACCGATGCGCTGATTGCCCCACGGGTCCTTGCCCTGGCCTGTGAACTCCACGTCCAGCGTGACCGGCTTGGTCACGTCACGGATCGTCAGGTCCCCGGTAACCTTATAAGTGTTGTCGCCGGTCTTGGTCACGTCCGTGCTCCGGAACTTGATCACGGGGAACTTCTCGGTGTCAAAGAAGTCAGCCGAGCGCAAGTGGGCGTCCCGCTGCGCCTCGCGGGTGTCGATGGTGTTCACGTCGATGGTCGCCTCAAAGGTGGCCTTGGTCAGGTCATTGGGGTCTCCCTTAATAACGCCGTCGACGCCGCTGAAACGTCCCTTGACGGTTGCGAACATCATGTGGCGAACCGCGAACTCCACCAGGCTGTGGGCGGGGTCCACCTTCCACGTGGTAATGCCCGTGCTCATGCTTGTTGCCTCCTTCTATTCGATTTTTTTCCTTGAGCCGGTGCAAGATTCCAGCTCCGTCGGCTCTTGCCAACGGCTCCATTCTAGCCGTGGCACTTACTATTGTCAAGCACCTTATGATTGTAAAGTTGGCGTATGGTATAATGCGATCAGCGGCGGTACCCCGCCGCGACGGGGTGGGCTGCACCCAGGGGGGATCATCGTTGGGCTACGATCAGATGTGCCCGCATTACCAAGCCGCCATCCGCCTGTTGGGGAAAAAATGGACCGGCCTCTTGGTGCGGGTCCTGCTGGGCGGGCCGCGGCGTTTCACGGATTTCAAGAAGCAAATCCCGGAGCTGAGCGACCGGCTGCTCGCGGAGCGGCTGCGGGAGCTGGAGGACGCTGGCATCGTCACGCGCATCGTACACGCGGATCGACCCGTGGTGGTGGAATACCGGCTCACCCAGAAAGGGCAGGAGCTGGCACCGGTGGTAGAGGCTATCCAGGCATGGGCGGACCGCTGGTACTGAGTTCGGCGCACCTGGCGCTGCGGAGACGGTTCGCAGCGATCCGATTCGGACCGCCAGTCGCCGCGCATGGCTGGGGTGAATCCCTGACAGCCTAGTCAAGGGTGGCGCCGGTGGCGGTCGGACTTGGGTTTGTGTCCATTTGCCTGAGCGAAAAGAACTGCTCGCCGGCGGGCGACGTGACGGTGAGAAACATCCAGCGCCTGCCCGACCGGGAGGCGCGGATCGAGCGCATCCGCCGCACGGCCCGCCGGAACCTGGAGAACACCCTGCGGATACTGTGGTTTCTCAAGGGCAACGGCCTGGCCTGCTACCGCTTTGCTACCCACCTGATCCCGCTGGCAACGCACGAGACGACCGACGGCTGGGCGTGGTGGCAAGATCCCGAGCTCGAGCCGCTTCTCGCCCGCATCGGCCAGGTGATCCGGCAGGAAGGGTTTCGGGTCAGCACCCACCCGCCGCAGCTGTGCGTCCTGAATTCGTCCGATCCCAAGGTGTTTGTCTGGGTCGAGCGCTACACCGATTACCACCTGCGGCTCTTTCGCGCCATGGGCCTGGACGAACGGGCCAAGATCGTTCTGCATGTGGGCAAGCGCTTGCCGGGGGGCAACGAAGCGGGCCTGCGCCAGGCCCTCGCCAACGTCCAGCGACTGCCGGAGCCTGTGCGGGCGCGGCTCGTGCTCGAGAACGACGACCGCACGTTTTCCGCGAAGGAAACCCTCACATTGTGTCAGGAAACCGGCGTACCGATGGTGTTTGACCTGCACCACCACTGGTGCCGCAACGACGGGGAGGATTACCGCGATCTGCTGCCGGCCGTGTTCGCCACCTGGCATGACAGGCCGCCGAAAGTGCACTTGTCGAGTCCCCGCAGCCCGGACGACGTGCGGGCGCATGCGGACTACGTCGACGCGTCGTTTGTGGAGCCGTTTCTCACGTTTGCCGCTTCACTGGGGTCGTTTGACGTGATGGTGGAGGCCAAGATGAAGGACATGGCGGCGTTGCGGCTCAGGGAAGAACTGCCGCACATCTTTGACCCGGAAACCGCCCGTCCGAGCGACGGCACCGCAAGCGATGTCGACTTGGGCGACGGCAACGCGCGCGACGACGAACCGGGCGTCGGCGGCGCTGGCGACGGCGGGACCGGCAACGGCGCCTCGCCTTGACACCGTTTCCGCCCGGCACCTATAATGAAAATGCGCACGGAATCCCGTCGCGGATCCGTGCGCTCGGCGTCTTTGGATACGATTAAGGTGTGCCGTGCTAGACGGGGAGGTAGCGGTGCCCTGCACCCGCAATCCGCTATAGCGGGGTCGAATTCCCGCCCGAGGCCTCGTCCTTGTGGAGCCTGCCCCGGATAAGTGGCGCTGACGATCGGGTCTCGCGCAACGGGCCTTCGTGAACCCCGTCAGGTCCGGAAGGAAGCAGCGGTAAGCGAATCCGTCCGTGTGCCGCGAGGGAGCCTGATCCGAGTCAACTGTCTGGGTAACGTCCGGAAGGGCAGGTCGACGGCGGGTGCACGGCGCAATGTTAGCCGGCGGGCGATGAGCGCGCCGGCTTTTTTTATTGGCCGGCCGACGGCTGCGCCCGTCTTCGTCCTGCGGCCGGCAGGCTGCTGGCGGGTGGTTTCCAGTGGGAGGCGAGACAAGGAAGCCGCCGGCGGGTGACGAAGGAATCAAGGATCCTGCCGGGAGGTATCCGCGGTGAGCTACGTCTCCCTCTACCGCAAATGGCGCCCGCAGACTTTTGCGGACGTGACGGGGCAGGCCCACGTCGTGCGCACGCTCTCCAACGCCTTGGCGGAGAAGCGCATCGCCCATGCGTACCTTTTCACCGGGCCGCGCGGGACGGGCAAGACGACCCTGGCACGGCTGTTGGCCAAGGGGCTCAACTGCGTCAACGGCCCCACGCCCGAGCCCTGCAACGAGTGCCCGTCATGCCGCCGTATCGCGGAAGGCATCGCGATGGACGTCGTTGAGATCGACGGCGCGTCCAACCGCGGCATCGATGAGATCCGGGAAGTGAGGGAACGGGTCCGCTTTGCGCCCACCGAAGGGGCGTTCAAGATCTACATCATCGACGAAGTCCACATGCTCACCAATGAGGCGTTTAATGCGCTGCTTAAGGTGCTCGAGGAGCCGCCGAAGCATGTGGTCTTTGTGTTTGCCACGACGGAGCCCCACAAGATTCCGGCCACCGTGGCTTCCCGCTGCCAGCGGTTCGATTTCCGCCGCTTATCCATGGCTGAAACCGTCGCACGGCTGACACAGGTGGCGCAGGCTGAGGGCATCAACGTCACGGAAGACGCGCTGCGGGTTATCGCCCGCTACGCCGAGGGAAGCCTTCGTGACGGTCTGGGACTATTGGACCAGTGCCGGGCGTACGCCGAGCAGGTTACGCCGGACGTGGTCACCGGCGTGTTGGGCGTTGCCCCGCGGGAACAGGTCATCGCGTTTGCGGACGTCCTGGCCGCGGGCGATGCGGCCCGCGGGCTCGCACTCGTCAAAGAGCTGCAAGAGGCGGGCCGTGACCTCCGCCAGTTTTTGCGGGACGCCGCCCGATATTTGCGGGACGTGCTTCTGTACAAGGTCGCCGGCGAGCAGGCGCTGGGCACGGCGGTGCTGCCCGGCACCGAGGAAAGCGAGGCCCTTCGCCGGCAGGCGGTGGCCTTGCCGGTGCCGCTGATCCTGCGGGCCATCGAAGCCCTGGGCGCGGCGGAAGCTGACATGCGCTATGCGGCCCAGTCGCAGTTGCCGCTGGAGATGGCCATCGTGCGCTTGACCCGGCCGGAAACCCAGCTGGACCCCGAAGCGCTGCTCGCGCGCATTGAGCGGCTCGAGCGGCAGGTGGCCGTCTTGGCGGGACAAGGCGTTACGGAAGGGTCCCGGGGCCCAGCCATACATCCGTTTACGCCCGGCCAGCAGCCTGAGATGGACCCTCCGGCTCGGGGTCAGAGACAATCGGTGGGCGAGTCCCGTACACTGGAGGAGCACCGGAGGCAGGCCGAACAGCGGCCTGCGCTGGAACAGACGCCGGTTCATGAACAGGCGCCTGTACCCGAACAGCGGCCGGCGACGCCACCGCAGCCCCCGCAGCCGCGGCCTGAACCGACGGCTGCGCCAACCGGGTCGGATGCCGGGGACGAGCTGGCGCTGGTGTTGGCCCAGTGGGATCGGCTGCATGAAGTGCTTAACCAGCAGCGCCAAAGGATTGTCCAGGCGTTCTTGCGTGAGGGCCGACCGGTGTCGTGCCGCAACGGCGTCCTCACCATCGAATTCCCGCCGGACCGCGCGTTTCACCGGGACAACCTGCAAAGCGACGATAACCGCAAGGTCGTCGAAAAGTATTTGAGCCGACTGGTGGGACGCAGGATCCAGGTCACGACGGTGTTGGCCGGTGCGGGCGGGCTTGGGGAGGCCCCTGCGACGGCGGCGGATCCGGAACCATCAGCCGGTCCGACGGTGCCGCCCGCCGAGGCGGCGGGGACCGATGGTGCGGCCGCCGGTGAGGGTGATGACGATGTTCTCAACAGCCCGGCGGTGCGCGAGGCGCTGCGCCTGTTTGGGGGCAGGATCATTCACGTCGAGCGGAACCGCTGAAACGGAGGGTACCCCTGATGATGAACATGGCCAAGATGATGAAGCAGGTCCAAAAGATGCAGCAGGAGATGGCCCGGGTCCAGGAAGAGCTCGGGAGCAAAACCGTGGAGGGCAGCGCCGGCGGCGGCATGGTGACCGTGGTGGCCAACGGGCATCAGGAGATCGTCAGCGTGCGCATCGATCCGCAGGCCGTCGATCCGGACGATGTGGAGATGCTGCAGGACATGGTCGTCGCCGCCGTCAACGAGGCCTTGCGGCAGGCGCGCGAGTTGGCGGCGCAGGAGATGGCCAAGGTTACGGGCGGTTTGAACATTCCGGGACTGCCGGGTTTCTGACGCATACCGGGGTTGGCTCTGCATGCTGCACTACTCTCGACCTATCGCCCGACTGATCGAAGAGCTGAACAAGTTGCCGGGCATCGGGCCCAAGACCGCCCAGCGGTTGGCGTATCACCTCGTTACAGGTCCCAAAGAGGACGCTCAGAGCCTCGCAGACGCCATCATCGAGGCCCGGGAGCGCACCATCTACTGTTCGGTCTGCTGCACCATTACCGACGTGGACCCGTGTTCCTTGTGCCGGGATGAAACCCGGGATCGGACGCTGCTCTGCGTCGTCGAGGAGCCCAAGGACATCATTGTCCTCGAGCGGACCCGGGAGTACAAAGGCTTGTATCACGTGCTGCACGGTGCCATTTCGCCCATGGAGGGCGTGGGACCGCAGGACCTTAAGATAAAGGAGCTGCTTGCCCGGCTCGGCGACGGCCGCGTGCAGGAAGTCATCCTCGCCACCGACCCCAACATCGAAGGGGAAGCCACCGCCATGTACTTGGCCCGCCTGTTGAAACCGCTGGGCATGAAGGTGACCCGCATGGCCCACGGCATGCCGGTGGGCGGGGACCTGGAGTACGTGGACGAGGTGACTCTCACCAAGGCGCTGGAAGGCCGCCGCGAACTTTAGCCGCGACTCGTGGGCAGTGGAATAGCTTGGCGCGCGTCCCCCATATCCTAATGTCAGCTTGACCACAAGGGGGATGCGCGGTGGGCTGGAAGAAGGCCGTGGCAGGCTACTTTGATGGGGTCGCCGGGTTTCTGCTGGGCCGGGACATGGAGACGGTCACCAAGGCCCAGCGACAAGCCCTCGCGGAAGAGGTGGAAAACGCCCGCCGGGAGTGGGAGGCGGCCCGGCGCATGTTGGACAGCGTGACCGACCCGCGGCTGATCGACTACGCCATCTTTGCCGCTGGTGCGGCCGAAAAGCGGTACATGTACCTCCTGGATGAAGCACGCCGGCATGGCGTGCGAGCCGATGCCGTCCACCTGCAGTCCACATAGACCAGCCTCCCTCGCTCATACACTTTAGCGAGAGCGAGGGAGGCCAGTGGAAGTCCACGTTGTCATCGCATACCTATTTGGGCTCCTGTTGCTTTACCTCATTGCCCGGGTGCTGCTGCTGCCCGTCCGCGTCTTGATGCGGCTCGTGTATAACGCCGTCTTTGGCGTGGCGCTGCTGGCCTTTGTCAACTTTCTCGGCCGCTACGTCCTCGGGATTTACCTGCCCATCAATCCCATCACCGCTCTGGTGGCTGGGTTCCTCGGCATCCCCGGCGTCGTGCTCCTCATCGCCTTGCAGCACCTTATCCTCTAGCCGCGCGGGCAACGCATGCGGGGCTGTTGGGACCGGCGCGTCGTGGGCCGGGACACGCCCGGTTTCCCTGCCTACTGCGTCCTAAACAACTCCACGGAGCGGCGCAGGCAGCGGGTGGCGGCTGCCGTCTGGCCGGCGGCCTCGTACACTTCGGCCAGCGAGGAGTACGCCTCGGCGAGGGCTCTGAAGCGATTCGTCTTTTCCAGCACGGCGATGGCCGACTCCAGATGCCGGGCGGCATCCGCGTAGTCTCTGCGGGTTTTGAGCAGCTCCGCCAGGGAGCGGTGGATCTCCGCCGCCTGCTGGTCGTCGCCCGCGGTGCGAACAGCCTCCTGGTACAAGGAGACCGCCCTCTCCACGTCACCGATGCGGGCGGCCCACTTGGCCAGTGCGGCCTGGACACGGGACTTCCCGCAGGTGTCGGCGGTTTCCTCGGCTACGCTGAGCGCGCGGGTGAAACAGGTTTCCGCCGCCTCCCAGCTCTCCTCCTCGGCTTTCAGGGAACCGAGGCTGATCAAGGCGTCGACCAGCCCGCGCCGGTCCAGGGTGGAATCGCAGAACGCCACCGCCCGCTCCGCGTACTCCAGGGCCTTTCGGCGGTCGCCCATCTCGAGCATGAGCGAGGCCGACACGCGGCAAAGCTCGCCCCAGCGGTAAAACACCCGCGCTTCTTTGGACAAGGTTTCGGCCCGCTGCAGATAGCGAAATGCGGCGTCGCGGTTTCCCGTCTCGTAACAGGTGAGCCCCAACTGCGTCAGGAGCCAGACGACGGGTGACGAGGGGTCGGAGGCGTCGGGGACGAGGGCTTCCTCGTACAAGAGCAGCGCCCGCTCATAGTGATGCACGGCGCGTTCGGCTTGCCCCATACGGCTGTATACATTGCCCAAATCCAAATCGACGGCTGCCCGGGCGGCCGTGTCGCGCGCGAGCCGGAACTCGTCCGCGGCTTGCTCCAGCGCCTGTAGGGCAGCGGGCAGCCGGTCCAGGTGCACCAGGGCGCGCGCCCGTCGCCGGTGCAGTTCGCCCCGCCTGCGGTAATCGGTGGGCGCGCACTCATCGAGCGCCTGCGTGTAGAGCTGCAGCGCCTGCTCGTACTCCCCTTGCCGCTCCAAGAGTTGGCCTGCGGCCACGGCCTGATGCAGCGGGGCGGAAGCAGGTGGCGGCTGATCGTCGTCCAAAAAATAGCTGACAGGGCGGTTGAGGCGCTGGGCGATGATCATTAGGCTCTTCAGCGAAGGCTGCGTCTGGTTCTTCTCGACCTGGCTGATGAAGCTCTTTGTGAAGTCGTTTCCCGCCAGGTCCGCCTGGGTCATGCGCATCTGCCGCCGAAGGGCGCGGATCTTCTCGCCGAGCGTCATTCCTTGGGCTGTCATCGTCAAGTCACCTCGATTCGGCGGCCATTAATAACATTCCGCGGAATTCGCTTAAACTGCTACTGCTCCTGCTGCGTCCCAGAAATTTCCTGCTCAACGTTCCGGGGTGCGGTCCGACCATCCATCAATGGTGTCCGGAAGGAAACCGGGCAGACCGCGCTCTATTACACATCGGTACACATTCTCAACAAACTTGAGAGACAAACAAGTAAGCCGCTGCGTGCCGGCGGGAACCCGTCAGAACGAGGGTCGGTGAGTCCAGTGAACGACGTGTTGGAACAGCTGGCGAGGCTCGTGCGCGCAAGGAAGCGGGCCGTCATGGCTACCGTCGTTCATGTGGTTGGATCCGCATACCGCCGGGAAGGGGCCCGCCTGCTGGTGGACGAGAACGGCAGCACCTGGGGTTCCATCAGCGGAGGCTGCCTGGAGAGCGCCGTGCGGGAAGCCGCCTTGGCGGCGCTCGCCGCGGGCCGGCCGCGCCTGCTCCACTTTGATATGTCCGCCGACGACGACCTGGTTTGGGGACTCGGACTTGGGTGCAACGGCCGAATCGACGTGTTTCTGGAGCCGGTGGCCGCTTGCGGTCCGCAAGGCCCGGCTGACGGCGCCGAAGCCGGGGCGCCGGGATATCATGAGACGGTCCTCAAGGCCCGTCAAGAGGGGCGGCGCCTCGCCGTAGCGACGGTGGTGGCAGCCGCCGGCGGCGGGGGCCCTCCGGGGAAGCGCCTATATGTGTACGAGGACCGGACGGAGGGCACGCTGGGCGACGACGTGCTAGACCACCAGGCGGCGGAGGACGCCCGCGAGTTGTTGGCTGGCGGGGAATCGCGCAGCTACCTCTACCGGGTCGATGGCGAGCGGCTATCTGTCATCCGGGACCGTGCGGCCGTGGTCGCGCGGCGGGATGAAGCAGGCCAGGTGCAGGTTTTCATTGAAACCATCGCACCGCCGCCGCGGCTGTTCGTGTTTGGTGCCGGGCACGATGTGATCCCTGTCACGGAGATGGCCGCACAGGCAGGCTTTCGCGTCGTCGTGGTGGATAACCGTCCAGCCTTCGCAACAGCGGAGCGGTTTCCGCGGGCGCACCGCGTCGTACGCGCGCACCCCGATGAGCTGCCGCACTATGTCGCGCTGGACGACGACACGTACGTCCTTGTGATGACACACAACTTCCATCACGACGCCGCCGTATTGCGCCGTATTTGGGGACGAGCCTACCGTTATCTAGGAATCCTGGGGCCGTGGGGGCGTACGGAAAAGCTCCTGGGCGTGCTGCGGGAGGAGGGGTATCCCGTGGACGAGCACCTGGAGCGGTTGTACGCTCCGGTCGGCCTCGACATCGGGGCCGAAGGTCCCGAGGAGATCGCGGTCGCAATCGTGGCGGAACTGCTGGCCGTGCGCCGGGGGGCCGGCGGCGGTTTCCTGCGCTTCCGCCGGGGGCCGCTGCACCAATCGCACCGAGCGGGTTAGCGCGCCTTGGGGCACTGTGCAACCGCAAGAGGGGTGGGCCGATGGTCAGGCGATTGCATCACATCGGCGTCGCGGCCGAAGACTTTGAGGCGGCGGTGGGGTTTTACCGGCGGATGCTTGGCCAGGAGGTCGTCAAAGAGGCGATCTTGCCGGAGCAAGGGTTGAGGCTGGCGGCGATCCCCTGCGGTCCGGACGGCGTCTGGCTCGAGGTGATTAGTCCCGTGTCGCCGGAGTCGCCTTTGGCCGGCTTCCTTGCCAAGCGGGGTGAAGGCCTGCACCACATCGCCCTCGAGGTGGATGACATCGAACGGGCGTTGCCCTATTACGAGGCGATGGGATGCGAACCGCTGGCCCGCCGCCCTGAGCCCGGGCTCGGCGGTTTGCGGACGCTGTTCTTTCATCCTCGCACGACCCGGCGGGTCCTGGTGGAGCTGGTGGACCGCGTCGGTTTGGCCTAGGGTGACGTTTTCAGCAC
>LZRQ01000110.1 GCA_002159155.1 Firmicutes bacterium ZCTH02-B6 | reverse complement strand
TCCCTACGCTCTGCGAACTCCTCGTCCGTCGGCTCCCGCCGCTCGGTGGCTTGGATGATATGCCAGCCGTAGACGCTCCGGACGGGTTCGCTGATCTCACCTGGCTGCAAGGCCAGTGCGGCCTCCTTGAACGGTTCGACGAAGGGCGTGGAGATGCTCACCCAGCCCACATCGCCCCCGGCGATGGCCGACGCGAGGTCGGCAGAATGGGCAGCCGCGTACTCTTCAAACGACGCCCCGTTGACCAACTCCGCCCGCAACGCCTCCGCCCGGGACCGCGCCGCCTCCCAAGCGGCTTCATCGTCGGCGTCCGGCTCGATAAGGATGTGCCGGACCCTCACCTCCGCCATCGCGGTGCGGATCTCGTCATCGGTAAACTCGGCCCGGCGCACCTGCTCCCGGAGTTTCCGTACCATCACATCGTCCCGGATCAATTCCCGCAAGCGCGCCTCCGTTAGACCGCTAGAAGCCAGCGCCTGCCGGTACGCGGCCTCATCGGCAAACGACGCCTTGATATCGGCCAACGTTGCATCGATCTCGCTGTTGGTCACGGGCAAGTTGGCGGCCCGGGCAGCCTCGAGGGTAAGATAGCTGTCAATGAGGCTGCTCAATGACAAGTAGCGCAACTCTTCGGCCATGGTACCCCGGACGGGGCCGAAGTACTGGCTGTAGAGCTGAAGGTTGTTGAAGTAGACCTGTTGGAGTTCCGAATACGAGATCGCGCGGCCGTTGATCTCGGCAACGGGTGCGGCAGCCTCCGTCGCCTGCTGTCCGAAGTTGATCCCCACGTACAGGGTGCCTGCGACGAAGGCAACGACCACGACGACGATGATCCAGCGCATGTGTCTGCGCAGGGTAGCAAAGAACATAGGCGATGAGGCCGCCTCCTCGAGTCAAAATCGCTCTGCTAATTTTACTTTAGGCCCTCTGCAGTGTCAAACCACAGCGTCACCGGCCCATCGTTCTCCAGTTGCACGAGCATCCTCGCCCCAAAAACCCCCGACTCGACGTTGAATCCCCGCGCGCGCAACAGATCTTTGCATCGTTCGTAAAGCGCCCGCGCGTGGTCAGGGGACGCTGCTCCGGTAAAGCTGGGCCGACGCCCCTTGCGGATGTCACCGTAGAGCGTAAACTGCGACACGACCAGAAACTCGGCTCCGACGTCCGCCGGCGCCAGGTTCATCTTGCCCTGGTCGTCCTCAAAAATCCTCAACCCCGCAAGCTTGTCCGCCAACAGGGCCGCATCCGCTTCGCTGTCGCCCTGGCCAACGCCGAGCAACACCAACAGCCCCCGCCCGATGCTCCCAACCACCTGCCCGTCCACCTGGACGCTGGCAGATCGTACCCGTTGGATGACCGCCCGCATGGCCCACCCCTATCTCCCTCTAAACCGCGCCTACGGCCGTCGCATCAGCCGGCTCCGGTTCTGTGGACGGTCAAGACGCCCTCGACTTGCGTGATCCGGTTGATGACCGACTGCAGGTGTTCGACGTCGTGGATGTCCACTGTCAAATGGATCGTGGCACGCTTGTGACGGGTCGTGCGGGCGCGCACCGCGCCGATGTTGGTTTTGCCGTCGGAAACGCTGGCCATGATGTTGGTCAGGAGGTTGACCCTGTCAACTGCCTCCACTTCAATGTCCACCGGATAAGTGAGAGAGGCCGCCCGCTCCCATTCCACCTGCAGCTGCCGCCCCTCGTGGGCCAACGCTTGCAGGTTGGGGCAGTCTCGCCGGTGGACCGACACGCCCCGTCCACGGGTGATATACCCGACGATCGGGTCGCCGGGAACCGGGTTGCAACAGCGGGAAAAGCGAATGAGAACGTTGTCCACCCCGTGGACGCGCACACCCTGTACCTGGTGGGCCGGACGGTGTTCGCCGTTGCGCCGGCTCCGCTCCCGGAGCTGCCGCCGGCGGGCTTCGAGCTCCTCGCGACCGAGAATTCTTGCCAGCACCTGGGAAGCGGTCACCTGTCCAAAGCCGATGCCGGCCAGGACGTCGTCCACGTCGGCAAAGCCGTAGCGCTTGACCACTTCCTGCATCCGCTCGGACCGCAAAAGCTCCGCCGGATCGAGCCCCAGCCGCTTCGCCTCCCGTTCAAGGACCTCACGTCCGCGGGCGAGACTCTCTTCGCGCCGCACTTCCTTGAGCCAGCCGCGGATCTTGGTGCGCGCTTTGGACGTCTTGACGAGACCAAGCCAGTCCTGGGACGGGGTCGCGTGCTTGGACGTAAGGATCTCGACGATGTCGCCGTTTTGCAGCCGGTAGTCCAGGGAGACCATCTTGCCGTTCACCCTGGCGCCCACACAGTGCATGCCGATATCGGTGTGCACGGTGAAGGCAAAGTCAATGGGCGTGCTGCCCGCGGGCAGGCTCTTGACGTCGCCCTTGGGCGTAAACACGAAGACCTCGTCTTCGAAGAGGTCGATCTTGAGGGTCTCCATGAACTCCTGCGGGTCCTTCATCTCCCGCAGCCATTCCATCACTTGCCGCAGCCAGGCGACCTTTTCCTCGAATTCACTGGTAGTCTTGCCTTCCTTATAGAGCCAGTGGGCCGCGATGCCCATCTCGGCGATCCGGTGCATCTCATGCGTACGGATCTGGATCTCGAGCGGCTCACCCCGGGGCCCGATGACCGTCGTGTGCAGTGACTGGTACAGGTTGGATTTGGGCATCGCGATATAGTCCTTGAACCGGCCTGGCACAGGCTTCCACAAGGTGTGCACCAGCCCCAGGACCCCGTAGCAGTCCTTGACCGTATCGACGATGACCCGTACCGCCATCAGGTCATAGATCTCGCTCAAGTCCTTGCTCTGGCGCTGAAGCTTTTGCCAGATACTGTAGAGGTGCTTGGGCCGTCCCTGCAGGACGCCGCGGATCCCCACCTCGCCTAAGCGCGCCTGCAAGGAGGCGATGACTTCCTGGAGCTCTTTCTCCCGCTCCTCTCGCCGGCGTGCGATACGCCGCGCCAGCTCCGCATACTCTTCTGGATGGAGCGACCGGAAGGCGAGATCCTCCATCTCCCACTTCATGGACCACATGCCGAGCCGGTGGGCCAACGGCGCATAAATCTCCAAAGTCTCCGTGGCGATCCGGCGCTGGCGCTCCACGGACAGGTGGCGCAACGTGCGCATGTTGTGCAGCCGGTCGGCCAGCTTGATCACAATCACCCGCAGGTCCTCGGCCATGGCCAGAAACATCTTGCGCAGCGATTGCGCCTGCTGCTCCTCTCGGGTCTGAAACGTCAGCTTGTCCAGCTTGGTGACCCCGTCGACAAGGCGTACGACCTCGGGACCAAACTCCGCCGTCAGCTGCTCTCGGGTGACGGGCGTGTCCTCCAGCACGTCGTGCAGGAGTCCCGCCACGATGGTCGTCACGTCCATCTGTAGGTCGGCCAGGATGCAAGCCACCTCATAGGGGTGCTGGAAAAAGTCCTCGCCCGAATCCCGGTACTGCCCTTTGTGGGCCTCGCGAGCGCGCGCGATGGCGCGGCGAACCCTCTCTACGTCCGCCTCGGGATTGTACGCGAGAATCTTGTCAATCAGCACGTCCCGTTGCACCGCATCCCCCGCCGGCCTGTACTCCGGCTATTCTTCGTAGGTCACCAGCGACAAGATGTCGTAGTCCCCGAGCTTGCGCAGCCGATCTCGGCCCTTAAGAAACGCCAGCTCGATGAGGAAAGAAAAACCGACAATCTGCCCCTTGAGCTGCTCCACGAGCCGCGCTGCCGCCTCCATGGTGCCGCCGGTGGCCAACAGGTCGTCGACGATGAGAACCCGTTGGCCCGGCTGGATCGCGTCCACATGGATCTCCAACGCGTCGGTGCCGTACTCAAGATCATATTCCACGCGGATCTTTTCCGCCGGCAGCTTGTTGGGTTTGCGGATCAACACGAAACCCACGCCCAGCTCGTAGGCGAGCGGCGCGCCCAAGAGGAACCCGCGCGATTCCACACCTACCACAAGCTCCGGTTTCTGGTCCCGGTAGTGGGCCGCCATGCGCTGCACGACGTAACGCAGCGCTTCGCCGTTGGTTAAAAGCGTCGTAATGTCTTTGAAATTGACTCCCGGCTTGGGAAAATCAGGCACCTCGCGGATCAACGACCGCAAGTCCATCCAAGTCGCTCCTCTCAGCAGCTAGCGCAATCAAACGGGCCGGATTGGCCGTCATGGCCATCCGGCTCAGCGCGGCAAACGCCTGTTTCCTCTTGACACCGTCATTATATCGCGCGGAAAGACCGACGTCCACCTTGCCAGCAGGCCGCGGGGCCAGCCGCATGGGCCCCGGCGGCTCTCCGCGGACGAGGCCCAACTCGGCAAACACCGCGAGGGCGTGCTCAACCCCGGAGGCCGTCACGAGCCCGGGCCAGCGCTCTTGAATGAGAGAGACCACGGCCTCGGAGGAGGGCACGACGCCCCGGCCCCGTTCGGCCAACGCCATCAAGGCCCGGTACACCCAGCGCAGGCTCTCCTGCCCCGGATAGCGGCGTTCGAGATATGCGGCAGCCTGCTGTAGCACCGCCTCGCCGTAAGCGAGATGGATCGTCCAGCCCGGCGCCAAGGCGGCCGCCGCCAACAACCGCCACAGTACCTCCCCGTCCTCCGGCAGCCCAAACAAGATGAGGTGGCCGCGTCCCGGCCAGGGCACCAACGGCTCCCCGTCAGCCGCCACGGCCGTTCCGTCCACAACGGTGACGCGCAGCGCCGGGACCGGGAACAGGCCGCTGACGACAGGGGTTTCCTCCCTCATCATCGCTCCCGCCGCCCAGGCCAGGGCGTGCGGGTCGTCGCCTACGCCCGTGAGGGCTACAATGCGGGCGCCGGTAGCCGCCAGGGCTGCCATATAGGCGGTACGGGCCAGCGGGTGGAGCGGCGCCCGCTCCCTGCGGTCCGCTACGGGCACCGGACCTGGCCGCAGGACCGCGACGGACTCGACCCGGTGTGCCTCCGCCTTTGCCTCAAGGGCGGCCGCCACCTCCGCGCCCGCCTCCGGGGCCCGCAACGACCGCAACAGAAGCTCAACCCGCGGCGGCCCAAAACCTTCGTTAAGCTGGGGGGTGAACGCCACATCCAGCTCGCTGCCCGGTGCGGCGGCGTGAAGAAGGGCTCCCGCGCCGAACGCAATGGCCTCGAGGACTCGCCCCGAGTCGTGGCAGCGCAAGGTCAGTTTGAGATGGTCGGCGGCGGCGCCCACCGTGCGCGCCCCCAGCACCCGCACGCCGCGAGCGGCCAGCACGGGCGTCGGGTTGCCTGGCCCAAAGGGCGCGAGGGCCTCCAGCTCCCGCACGAGCTGCTCATCCACCTGCTCAAGTCCGACCTCGAGGTCCACGTGCACCTTGGGCAGCAGGTCCGCGGGTCCAAGCACCTGGGCCGCTAGGCGGTTAAGGCGCTCCCGCAAGGCGGGCACAGCAGAACGCGTGACGGTCAGCCCCGCCGCCATCGCGTGCCCGCCAAAGCGGACGAGGAGATCGGCGCACCCGCTCAAGGCAGCAAATAAGTCAAACCCTTGGATGCTGCGCGCAGATCCTTTTCCCTCGTCGCCCTCGAGGGCGATAACAACCGCTGGGCGGGCAAACCGCTCCACCAGACGCGCCGCGACGATGCCGATCACTCCGGGATGCCAGCCCTCGCCAGCGACCACCAGCACCCAGTCGGCCAGGAGGTTCTCCCGTTTGATCTGCGCCACCGCCGCGTCCAAGATCTCGGACTCGACCTGCTGCCGAGCACGGTTGGCCTCGTCCAACTGCCTGGCCAGCGCAGCTGCCTCCGATTCGTCCGCGCTCAACAGCAGTTGAACGCCTGCGCGGGCATGGCTGATGCGCCCCGCGGCGTTGAGTCTCGGAGCGAGGCCAAACGCGACGTGACCAGCGTTTACGCGGCCGAGGTCGATACCAGCAGCCCGTGCCAAGGCGGCCACACCGACCGACGGCCGGCGCCGCATGCGGTCCAAACCCGCCCGCACCAGTGGGCGGTTTTCATCGAGCAGGGGACACACGTCCGCGATGGTGCCAAGCGCCACGAGCTCCAGCGCGTCCTCGCCCGGCACCGGGCGACCTAGCCGCTCGCCCAAGGCCGTTAACAGCTTGTACGTGACGCCAACGCCGGCCAACTCCCTGAAAGGGTACCGGCTGTCAGCTCGCTTGGGATTGACAACGGCGACGGCGTCCGGCAACTCCGGTCCGGGCTCGTGGTGGTCTGTGACGATGACGTCCATCCCCAACGCGTTTGCCCGGGCGACCTCCACCAGGGACTGGATCCCGCAGTCCACCGTAATGAGCAGCCGCACACCTTCAGCGGCCAGGCGCTCCACCGCTTCCACGTTCAGGCCGTAGCCTTCCGACTGGCGTGCAGGGATATACCATTGGGCGGAGAGACCCAACCGCGCGAGTTCGCGGACGAGCAGGGCAACGCTAGTCTGCCCGTCCACATCGTAGTCGCCGTAGACCGCCACCGTCTCGCCAGCCGCCAACGCGGCGGACAAGCGCGCCACGGCCCGGTCCATGTCGGGCAGAAGCCACGGATCATGGAGAGCAGATGGGTCCGGCCGCAGCAGTGCCCGTACCTCTGCCGGCTCGGTGAAACCGCGCGCGACCAAAAGGCGAGCCAAGATCCGGGAAATCCCCGCCACCCGCTCCAACCGTGCCGCCGCCGCGTCGTCTGGGGGCGGGCTCATCTTCCAGACGGTGTGCACCTGCATGGGGGATTCACCTGCAAACCAATACTCAGAGAGAAGGCGGAGATGACGAGGGATGGTCGACGGACCGTCCAGCGTCCTTAAGCCCGGTGTGCTCTTGCTGCAGCTGCTGAAGCTTCTGCTCCAGTCGGTGCACCTGCCCCTGCAACTGGCGGATGCGCCACGAGGCGCGCACTTGGCGAACAAGACCGATCAGCCAGGCCACCAGGGCACCGGCCGCAGCCGACCCGACCACCACGACGACGAGGGACGTCTCGATCTGCCAGCGGATGAGATGGACCGTGATGGGCTCGGCGTTTTGCACCGCGAAAACGGCCACACCTAGGGCAAACAGCAAGGCGACAATTAGCAGCAATTGCACCGGCGTGTCCCCCCGACCGCTGGCGACTGGCATCAAATGGCACTTCGCTGCCGCCGGCCCGCATCCCTGCCCACTTCAAAACCGTCCCGATCGCAGGATGCCGACGACGAGCCCAAGGCCGATGAAGGCCGCCAGAACGAAGCCGATGACCCCCAGTGCAGGTACGCCCCACCAGATGGGCCCTTGCGCTTGCAGCACAATGCCTGAGCCGACGATGAGCGCGGCGAGCACGATGGCCATGGCCACCCGGTTGCTGGTGCGCTCAAGGCGCTGCACCGTGCGGTCGAGCCCCTCGTGCAGAAAGCGAACTTGCAGCTCCCCGCGCAATAGCCGCGTCAGCGAGCGGTCCAGCTTTTCGGGCAGCCGGCCCAACAGCTGCAGATACTCTACCCCCTCGGCCAGCGCCCTGTGGGCGACTGCCGAAGGGTCCAGTTGCCGGCGCACGAGCTCCTTAGCCCACGGCTTGGCGACCTCCAGCGCGTTAAACTCCGGATCCAGACTCTTTCCAACGCCCTCGATGGTGACCAAGGCTTTCCCGAGCAAAAGCAAGTCGGAGGGCAGGCGCAGCCGGTGGCGGTGGGCCAGCTGCAGCACCTCGTTCACCAGCGGCCCAAACTCCAGCTGCTTAAGGGACTTGCCGTAGTGGCGATCGATCAGCTCCTCCAGATCCCGCCGCACAGGGCGCAGATCGATGTCGTCACCGAGTGCACCCAGGCGGATAAGCCCCCGCAGCACCCGGTCCGTATCCCGCCGTGTGACGCCAACGAACAGGTCCGCAACGGAGCTCATCGTCTCCCGGTCCAGACGTCCCACCACACCAAAGTCGATAATTCCCAGGGAGCCGTCATCCATCACGAAGAGGTTCCCAGGGTGGGGGTCACCGTGGAAGACACCGTCGATGAGAACCATACGGAGGAACACTTCCGCCCCCAGGCGGGCGACGTCACGGGGGTCGATGCCACGCTGGATCAGCCCGTCCCGGTCGTCCACCTTGACGCCCCGGATGTACTCCATGACCAGTAGCCGGGACGTCGTCAGCTCCCAGTACACCTCAGGGATGCGTACCCGCGGCTCGTTTGCCCATGCTCGCCGGAAGCGCTCGATGTTGCCGGCCTCCAGGTGATAGTCCATTTCCCGGCGCAGCACCCGCGTAAACTCCTCCACGAACTCGCGCGGGCTGAACCTCTCTGGCCGCAGCCGCTCCTCGATCAAGCCCGCGAGGCTTTCCAAGATCTCCAGGTCGGTCGCGACCACGTCTTCGATGCCAGGGCGCCGCACCTTGACGACGACCTCGGTTCCGTCCCGCAGCACCGCCCTGTGGACTTGGCCGATGGAAGCAGCAGCCAGGGGTTCAGAGTCAAACAGGGCGAAGGATTCCTCCAGCGGACGACCCAGCTCCCGCTCGACTTCGCGAATGATCGCCTGCGCGTCCACAGGCGGGACGTGGTCTTGCAGGAGCGAAAGTTCTTGGGCAATGTCCTCGGGAACGATGTCCGGCCGGGTGCTCAAAATTTGGCCGAGCTTGACGAAGGTGGGTCCAAGCGTTTCCAGGGCGGCCCGCAGCCGGGCGCCTCGGGTCTGCTCAGGAGGAGTAGGCGGCATGAGGCGGCGGCGAAAGGGGATAAGGTGCTGGAGGTCCAGCTGCGCCAGGACATAGTCGAAGCCGTAACGCAGCAGGACCTCCACGATCTGCCTATAGCGGCGCAAGTGGCGGTAACGCCGCTGCATGAAGCCGAAAGGCACAAGCCCTCACCGCCTAGCGGGCGGGAGCGGGGCTGGCCTCACCCCGCCTGCGTTCCTCCCGCTCCTTCCATAGCCACCAGAAGGGGTTGCTCACCATCATGGACGAGTAAGTGCCGACCAGCAAGCCGACCAACAGCACCAAGACAAAATCCCGCAAGGTGCTACCGCCAAACACAAACAAGGTGACCACCACCAGCAGCGTGGTGGCGCTGGTATGGACGGTACGTGCCAGCGTCTCGTTCAGGCTGCGGTTCAAGAGCTCGGCCAAAGACTCGCCCTTGCGCACCTGGAGATTTTCCCGCACCCGGTCAAAGATGACGATGGTGGCGTTGAGCGAATACCCGATGACCGTGAGAATTGCCGCGATGAAGGGACTGTTGACCTCGACGCCTAGCGCCGATACTACACCGGTGGCGATGATCGCGTCGTGCAGGAGCGCTACGACAGCCGCCACCGCAAACCTGAACTCAAACCGAAGCGAAACGTAAATTAGAATCCCGACGGCTGCCAGAACAACTGCCAGCAGTGCGCGCCGCACGAGCTCGGCTCCGATGACCGGCCCCACCAGCTCCGTGCGCAGGATCTCGACGCCCTCAAAGGCCTGCCTCAAGGCCGTGTCGACCCGGTCAATCTCCTCGTTGCTGAGTGGCCGCGTCCGGATCAGCACATCATGGGGATCGTCGAGTGGCTGAATTACGGCTCCCGCCAAGTCCAGCTCCGCAAGCGCCGCGCTCCCGAGCACCTGCCGGACGTCGTCAGCCGTTGCCGGCCGGCCCAGTTGCCGCTCGAGCAGTGTCCCGCCCGTAAAGTCGATGCCCAGGTTAAGCCCCCGGACGCCCAGGCTGATGAGGCTGAGAACGACCAAAACCGCAGACAAGGTCAGCGTCGCCTTGCCGTAGCGCATGAAGTTGAAACGCGTCTGTCCCATCGGGTCAGGCTGCCTCCCGGACACCAAAGTAACGGGCTGCGCCCTCGGGGTTGGCGTCCACCGCCGCCGTCAGGAGCCAGCGGGTGACAACGAGGGCCGTGAACATGCTGGCCGCCACGCCTAGACTCAGTGTCACCGCGAAACCCTTCACCGGCCCCGTTCCCAGGAAGAAGAGAACGCCGGCGGCGATCAGCGTGGTCACGTTTGCATCCAAGATGGCGCTGAACGCCCGGCCGAAACCGCCTCGAATGGCGGCGCGAATGCGTTTGCCGGCCCTAAGCTCGTCCTTGATGCGCTCATAAATAATGACGTTGGCGTCAACCGCCATACCTACGGACAAGATGAAACCGGCGATGCCGGGCAAGGTCAAGGTGGCGTGGAGGCCCGCCAGGAGGGCGAGTACAAGCATGAGGTAGACGCCCAGGGCCAGGTCGGACAAAAGCCCCGGCAGCCGATAAAACATGATCATATAAACAATCACAAGCACAAGCCCGGCGATGCCGGCCCGCAGGCTCCGGTCGATGGACTCCTGACCCAGGGTTGGACCGACGTTGCGCATCTCCACCACGTCCAGCGGCACGGGAAGCGAGCCGGCCTTCAACAGGATGGCCAGGTTGCGGGCTTCCTCGTGGGTGAAATTGCCCGTGATCTGTCCCTGACCCGACGTGATCGGCTCTTGAACCACCGGGGCTACCAGGAGCTCCCCGTCCAATAGGTGCGGGATAGGCTGCCCCACGTACAAGGTCGTCAGTTGGGCAAAACGCGCGGCGCCTTCGGCCGTGAACTCCACATCGACGGCCGGCCGGCCAAACCGGTCCACACCTAGGCGGGCATCCCGCAAGTCTGCACCCGTCAGCACAGTCCGGCCAAAGGGATCCTGTATCTCCAACTGCGCCGTGCGCCCGACCACCTCAATCGCCTGCTGCTGATCGGTCACGCCCGGAAGCTCCACCACGATGCGCCGCGACCCTTCCCGCTGGATGACGGGTTCCGCGACCCCAAGCGCGTTGACGCGGCGATCGATGATGGCCAAGGCTCGCTCCATGGCCTCATCAGTGACTGGAGCGCTGGCGGTTTCTCGGGCTTCCAAAACAATATGGACCCCGCCTTGCAGATCGAGGCCCAGTTGCATGGGGAAGTGATACAGTACGACGCCCGTGACCGCGAGGATCACGAGGATGACCGCGATGCGCACGATGTTCCCGCGGGGCAACCCCAGTTCCTCCCTCGCTTGCGAATCGACCTCGCCCAGGGGCCGCAAAGCGGCACCAGGACCTCCCTGCGACATACGCAGACATTATAATTCCGAGCCCAGGGCTTGTCAATTTCGACAACTTCGCCCCGGCGGGGCACCCTTCCGGCGTGCAGTCGACGCTCACGCGAGCCGGGCCCCGTTGACCACCAAATGAAACTTGCAGTCCAAAAACTCCGCTGCCCGGCGGGACATGATCATGCGCTGGAGGAAGATCTCAAAGTACTCTAATACTGACGTGACCTCGGTCTCGATGGTCAGCTCGAGGGTGATGGTGCGCGCTGCACCGT
>LZRQ01000109.1 GCA_002159155.1 Firmicutes bacterium ZCTH02-B6 | reverse complement strand
CCGCATAGTTGTGTAACGAGCCTGCAGTAAAGGATTGAGCGGTCAGGAGCCGGAAGGGGGAGTGTTGATGGACAACCGGCATGCGGCTCTGGGCTTGAACGACGACGCCCTCGTGGCGATGTACGAGAAGATGCTGTTGACACGGCTGCTGGACGAACGGGCATGGGTACTCAATCGACTGGGCAAGGTACACTTTCTCGTCTCAGCCCAAGGGCATGAGGCATGTCAAGTCGGCGCCGCCTGGGCGCTGCGGCCCGGGGTTGACTGGCTCCTGCCTTACTACCGGGACCTAGGGGTCATCCTCACTATCGGGATGACGCCTAGGGATTACCTGCTGGCCCTGTTGGCGAAGGCCGAGGATCCTAACAGCGGCGGACGCCAGATGCCAAGCCACTGGTCGTACCCGCCGCTTAATATTTTCACTGGTTCAAGCCCCGTCGGCACGCAGGTGCCCCACGCCGCGGGCATCGCGTACGGGGCCAAGCTGCGGGGCGACGACATCGTGGTGTATGTATCGTTTGGAGAGGGCACGGCCAGCCAGGGCGATGTCCATGAGGGGATGAACTTCGCCGCAGTGCACAAGCTGCCGGTCATCTTCTTGTGCCAAAACAATCGTTACGCCATCTCGGTGCCCCAGCAAAAGCAGATGGCGGTGGAAAACGTGGCCGACCGAGCGGCGGGTTACGGTTTCCCGGGTGTCGTGGTGGACGGCATGGATCCGCTCGCGGTGTACGCAGCCATGCAAGAGGCGGTGGAGCGCGCTCGCCGCGGCGAAGGGCCGACTCTGATCGAGGCCAAGGTCTACCGGTTGACGCCCCACTCCAGCGACGATGACGATCGCACGTACCGCCCGCGCGAAGAGGTGGAGGAGTGGAAGCGCCGGGACGGCGTCGCCCGGTTTAAGGAATACCTGATGGGCGTTGGCGTTTGGACGGAGGAAGCGGATCAGGAGCTGCGCCGCCGGCTGTTGGCCGAAATCGACGCGGCGGTGGAGTACGCGCAAGCAGCGGCGGATCCCGAACCGTCGGACCTGCTGCGGCACGTGTACGCGGAGTAAGGGAGGCGGAGCAGGCCGTGGCGACAAAAACGCTGCTGGAAGCAATCCGGGATGCGCTGATCGAAGAAATGCGCCGGGATGAGCGCGTATTTGTGCTGGGCGAGGACGTGGGCAGGCGCGGCGGTGTGTTCCGCGTTACGCAGGGTTTAATCGACGAGTTTGGCCCGGCGCGGGTACTGGACACGCCGTTGGCGGAGTCGCTCATCGTCGGCGTGGCCATCGGGGCGGCGGCGTACGGCATGCGGCCCGTCGCGGAAATACAGTTTGCCGATTTTATCCATCCGGCCATGGACCAAATCATCAACGAAGCAGCCAAGATCCGCTACCGGTCCAACGGCGCGTGGGGCTGTCCGATTGTGATCCGGGCGCCCTACGGAGGCGGGGTCCACGGTGCCCTCTACCATTCTCAGTCGGTCGAGGCGTTATTCCATCATGTGCCGGGCCTAAAGATCGTCGCCCCCGCAACGCCCTACGACGCGAAGGGATTGCTCAAGGCCGCCATCCGCGATCCTGACCCGGTGCTCTTTTTTGAGCACAAGAAGGCGTATCGCTCTATCCGGGGCGAAGTGCCCGAAGAAGAGTACGTGCTGCCCATCGGCAAGGCCGACGTCAAACGGCCGGGTGAGCACCTGACGGTCATCACGTACGGGTACAATGTCCACCTGTGCCTTGAGGCCGCGGCGCGCCTCAGCCGCGATGAAGGCATCGAGGCCGAGGTCATCGACTTGCGGACGCTGTTGCCCATCGATAAGGAAACCATTCTCACCTCGGTTCGCAAGACGGGGCGAGTCCTGATCTCTCACGAAGACACCAAGACGGGGGGCATCGGGGCCGAGGTCGCAGCGATCATCGCCGAAGAGGCGCTCTTCTATTTGGACGCGCCGATCGTCAGACTGGCGCCGCCGGACGTGCATGCGATGCCCTTCAATGGGCGGCTTGAAGCGGCCTTTATGCCCACGGTGGAGCAGCATTACGCGGCCATGCGGGACTTGGCCCGCTTCTAGCGCCTGGAGGTGACGAGCGTCGCGATGTCCCTGACGACGGTGACCATGCCCCAACTCGGAGAGAGCGTCGTCGAAGGCACCATCGGCGCGTGGCTGAAGGCCGTCGGCGACCGGGTAGAAAAGTACGAACCGTTGGTGGAAGTCATCACCGACAAGGTCAACACGGAGATCCCCTCACCCGTGAGCGGGGTAGTGCAGGAGATCTTGGTGGAGGCAGGGGCGACCGTTAAGGTGGGGACCCCCATTTGCGTGTTGGCCGCGGACGAGCCGGCGGGCGCGGCGGAAACCAGCGCCGCTGTGCGCGACGCGGCGCAGGCTAGGTCGCAAGGGGCGCCTGGCGCCGGGGGAGAGGCGCTGCCCCGCGGCGTCTACTCCCCGTTGGTACGCCGACTCGCCGCGGAGTACGCCATCGACCTGCGCCAAGTCAAGGGCACCGGCGCGGGCGGCCGCGTGACCAAGCGGGACGTCCTCGCTTACGTCGCCGAGCAGGGCCGCCAGGCAGCCGGGCACGCCGCGGCGCCGTCGCCGACTGCCGCGGGCGCCGCGGCGGCCGGTGCGCCGGCTGCCGCTCCGGCTCCAGCCTTGGGGCTGGGTGCGGAGGCTACGCCGGCCTTGGCCGAGGTGGCTGCCGCTCCCGCCGGGCCTGATGAAGTCGTTACCCCGGCGGATCCCATGCGGCGCGCCATCGCGCAGCGCATGGCCCAGAGTAAGCAGACGATCCCCCACGCGTGGACGATGATGGAGGTCGACGTCACACGCCTTGTGGCGCTACGGGAGGGGATGAAAGAGGAATTCCGTCGCCGCGAGGGGGTCGACCTGACGTACGTGCCCTTCTTTGTCAAGGCTGTCGTCGAAAGCCTAAAGGATTTCCCCCTCCTCAACGCCAGCTGGCAGGACGACCGGATCGTAGTGAAGAAGCGAATCCACATCGGCGTCGCGGTGGGGCTGGAAGACGGTCTCGTCGTGCCCGTCATCCGGGACGCCGACCGATTGAGCATCGCCGGCCTGGCCCGCAGCTTGGCCGATCTGGTCAGCCGGGCGCGCGCGGGCAAGCTGACCGTGGACGACGTCCAGGGCGCGACGATCACCGTCAACAACACAGGCGCCTTCGGTTCCGTGGCGTCGTACCCGATCATCAGTCCGCCCCAGGCTGCCATTATCACAATGGAAGCCATCGTGCGGCGGCCGGTCGTCATCGGCGACGCCATCGGCATTCGCTCGATGATGAACATTTGCCTGTCCTTTGACCATCGAGTAACGGATGGGTTGTACGCCGGGCGTTTCCTGCAGAGCGTGAAGCGCCGACTCGAGGGCTTCGGCCCCGACACCGCCGTGTACTGACGCCGCCCGCCCTCCGGCCGGTTTTCTCGCCGGCTGCGGGCAACGATAGGAGTGGATGGGCATGGAACGTGAACTGCCAGTCTTGCCCATGGACACCGTGGCCCAGGAGCCGGTCCTGCGCCAACGACCGCCAAGGCGGGCAGAGAACTACAATCCTACGGGCAAACCCCCGTGGCTCAAGGTGCGCGCGACCCTTGGACCCAACTACCGGCGGCTCAAGGACCTGATGCGCGGGTTGTCCCTGCACAGCGTTTGCGAGGAGGCGCAATGCCCCAATATCTTTGAGTGCTGGGAGCATGGCACCGCCACGTTCATGATCCTGGGCGACATTTGCACTCGCGCCTGCGGTTTCTGCGCGGTCAAGACGGGCCGACCCACAGAGCTGGACTGGGCCGAACCCGAGCGGGTCGCGGCCGCGGTGCAAGCCCTCGGGCTGAAGCATGCCGTCATCACGTCGGTGACCCGGGATGACCTCATCAACGGCGGCGCCGAGATCTTCCACGGCACCATCCGGGCCATCCGGGAGCGGTGTCCCGGGACGACGGTGGAGGTTCTCATTCCCGACTATCAGGGCAACTGGGACGCTTTGCAGATCACGATGGCGGCTCGTCCAGATGTCCTCAACCATAATCTGGAAACCGTACCGCGCCTCTATCCCTGGGTTCGGCCGAAGGCGAAATACGAGCGGTCCCTCGAGCTTTTGCGGCGGGCCAAGGCGATGGACCCGACGGTGCTCACCAAAACGGGCATCATGGTCGGGCTTGGGGAAACGCGGGATGAGATCGTGCAGGTTATGCGGGACGTGCACGCGGCGGGCGTGGACATCATGACCATCGGCCAATACTTGCGGCCGTCCATCAAGCACTTGCCCGTGGAGCGTTACTATCCGCCTGAGGAGTTTGATGAGCTCAAGCGGGTTGGGGAAGCGATCGGAATCCCCCACGTGGAGGCGGGGCCCCTCGTGCGCAGCTCATACCACGCCCACGAGCAGGTCCAAAAGCTGGGCGGCGTGCAGGTGTAACGGGGAAGTCGTGCCCGTCCCCAGCGAGCCGCCGCGGCCGTTTCAAACCGCGAGGTCCTGACGGTCATGGAACGCGAGGTCGTTGGACACCCCGACTGGCCCCGGTGCTGGGCCGTTTCCTTGGGCTTGTGGGACTACGCCCGGGCGTGGGACCTTCAAGCTGCTCTGGTGCGCGCCCGGCTTCATGGCGACGTGCCTGACCTGTTGCTCCTGGTTGAGCATCCCCACGTTTACACGGTCGGGCGAGGCGGCGACGAGCGGCATGTCCTGTGGGACGCGGCCCAGCGTGAGACAAAGGGTGTGACCGTCTACCATGTGGACCGTGGTGGTGACGTGACGTACCACGGTCCTGGGCAGGTGGTGGGGTATCCCATCGTGTCCCTGCGGGATCGAGGTCTGGATCCCCACCGCTACCTGCGGGATCTCGAGGAGGTACTCATCCGTGCCTTGGCGGACTACGGCATCCAGGGCAAGCGGGTTCCTGGCATGACCGGAGTGTGGGTGGACAACGCGAAGGTGGCCGCCATAG
Organism: Firmicutes bacterium ZCTH02-B6; assembly: GCA_002159155.1. Classification (GTDB taxonomy): domain Bacteria; phylum Bacillota; class Limnochordia; order Limnochordales; family ZCTH02-B6; genus ZCTH02-B6. The sequence goes on along the minus strand of LZRQ01000109.1, from coordinate 6,325 downwards.
GGGTCAAATTCACCCGTGCCGTCACCAGCCACGGTTTTGCCCTCAACGTCAACACCGATCTCAGCTACTTCCTCGGCATTGTCCCCTGTGGCCTCACCAACAGAGCGGTGACGTCCATGCAAGAGCTGCTCGGGCGATCCGTCGACGTGGCCGAAGTGCACGCCGCGCTCATCCGTCACTTTGCCGACGTTTTCCAGCGGGCCGTGGAGACGCGGCCCATTGAGGCCCTCTCCCAGTGGCTCGGAGCCGGACAGGTCGAGACGGTCTGGAACGGACCCGCTTCAACGCCGGACAGCAGCGATCCGAACGATGGTCGCCGCGAGGCGGTGCGCCAGCTGCTTTAGCGGACCCTCCGTCCCCGGCGGGCCCACATCTACCAACACGCACCGCACGTCCATCGCCCGCAGGCGGTCAGCCAGCTGCATCGTCTCGGCCCAGGCCCTGGCCCGGTGGTCCCCGGATGTCTCCCCTGTCCGGTGCGCGCCGGAGAGAGGTACGTTGGCTTTACCGTCGGTGAAAAGGATGAGAGCGGTCCGGCCGTCGGGATGGCGCAATCGCCAGCGTTGTACGAGCCGGGCGGCCAAAGCCAGGGCGGCGGGCAACGGGGTGCCGCCCCCCGACGGCAAGGCGGTGATGTGGCGGCGGATGAGGGCGGAGCTCCTGCCGGGCGGGCACACGAGCCGCGCTGTGCGGTGCCGGAAATCGATGAGCGCGACGTACCGTCGTTCGCGATACGCACCGGCCAGCACCTGAATAGCGGCGCCTTTTGCCAGCTGCATCCGCCCTTGAACCATGGAGCCCGAGCCGTCGACCGCCAGGACGTACAGGGTGCGGGGGCGCGGCCGGCGTCTCCGCCACCGCAGGTCCTCAGGCAGCACCCTCACCGTCGACGCCGGGAGCGCCGTGCGTACCGCCTGCCACGGCAGGGCAGCCAGGACGCTCGGCACGATGGCCGGCGGGCCGTCGTACCGGCGTGCGGTGACACGGGCTTCCGGACGGCCGTCGTGCCTGCCGGGGCTTGTAGGCCTGCCGGGCCTGAGCGGGTTGGCCGTCGCCGCGAGCGGCAGGACGGAGGGCAGGGCGGCCGGAGGCACTACGATGACAGGCGGGTCACCGGCTGCGCCGGTGCCAGCCGGGCTTGACCCTTGCGCTGGCGGATGTCCACGGTTGGGCCCCGGCTGGCCAACGGCTGTGAGGTTATCGTTGCTTTCCGGAACGCTAGTACCCTCGGCGCCGGGCGCGGTATTTTCTGTTTGGTCCTCGCGAACGCCCAGGCCGTCACCGCCGTGCCCGCGGGGAGCCGCCGCCTGCTGTGAGGGCAGGGAGAGGGACTGGGCCTGATCGGCGCTCAACGCCAGATCTGTCGCATCGGCCGGCGTTGCGCCGACCCGAGGGTAGACCACCCAACGCAGGGCGGCCTCAATGTCGTCCTCCTCAACGGCGGAGCGGCCGTGCCAGGCGGCGCGAGCGAGACAGGCTCGCGCGGCGAAAAAGTCGAGGGTGTGGTCCCGGACGCCCGCCGCCGCGACCCGCCGGCAGATCTGCTCGGCCAAGGAGGCAGTCAGAGAAATTGTCGCGGCCAGCCGGCGCGCAGCCAAGATGCGCGCCCGCAGGGCGTCCCAGTCTACGCTGATGCCGGCGAGGACGCCTTCGTCCTGGCGTTCCTGGGCAAGGACGGCAGCTTTGGCGAGATCGCTTGATGCCATGGCGTCGACGGCTATCCACAAGCCACAGAAGGCCGCCAACGGGTCTGAGGGCAACGGCCGCGCGTCGCTGCGGGCAAAAAGGATAGGGCGCTTTCGGGAAACGGTTTGCGCCAGCTGCGACGCCAACGCCGCCGCTGCGGGGGTGGGGATCAGATCCGCAGCGTCGATGACGATCGCGCCGCCGGCCGCTCGCTGGACAAGACCGGGCCGGTGCACCGGCCGGCGGCAGGTTAAGGTGGCCATGACGTCGAGCCGAGGTGCCAGCAATTCAGGCGTCGTAGCGGGGGGCAAGCGTAACGGCATACGGCCTGTGAGCCCGCGAGCCAAGGTGCCGATGGGCCAAAAAGCCGGGTCTGCCCGGGTGCCCCATACGTACGCGCCGCGCAAAGTGGGATCGATGGCCAAGAGGATAAAAGGTTCCGGGATTGCTCCGTTCACGGATGTCCACCGTTTCTTGGACAGATTTATGGGGCAGTCCGGCCGGGACAACGAGTGGGTGGCGCCCGCTGCCGGGTTCATTATAGCACTGCCTTGAGCGGAGGTGGGGCGATGGGGACGCTGACCGATGTCGCGGGCATCCGCGTAGGGCACTGGACCGACTCCGAGGCCCTGACGGGGTGTACCGTAGTGCTGTGCGATGACGAAGGCGCGGTGGGCGGCGTCGACGTGCGGGGAGGAGGGCCTGGGACGAGGGAAACGGATCTTCTCGGCCCGGGACGCCTTGTGGAGCGCGTCCACGGGATCGTGCTGTCGGGCGGCAGCGCTTTCGGGCTCGCCGCGGCCACAGGCGTCATGGAGTGGCTCTCCGAGCGAGGGATCGGCTTTGACACCGGCGTTGTCCCCGTGCCCATCGTGCCGGCGGCAGTCATCTTTGACCTGGCCGTCGGGGACCCTCGGGTTCGCCCAGGTCCGGCGGAAGGGTACGCCGCTGCCGCCGCTGCTAGTACGGAGCCGGTCGCCGAAGGCAACGTGGGCGCGGGCGCTGGCGCGACGGCCGGTAAGTGGGCTGGGATGGCCTACGCCATGAAGACCGGTATCGGAACCAGCTCTTTGCGCGTGCCGGGCGGCGGGACGGTCGGGGCATTGGTGGTGTGCAACCCTTTGGGGGACGTGATCGACCCGTTGACGGCGCGGCTCGTGGCTGGGGCGTACGATCGGGAACAGGGAACATTCCTCGCCCATGCGGCCGGGGGTGCCGGCCAAGCCGGATTTGGGGCGGCGTTTCCCGGGAGCAACACGGTGCTGGCGGTGGTGGCCACAGACCTCCCTTTGTCCAAGGAGGCCGTCAACCGGGTGGCCCAAATGGCCCACGACGGCATCGCCCGGGCCATCTACCCGGCGCACACGCCGTGGGACGGGGACACCGTGTTTGCCCTGGCGACGGGGAAGGCGGAGGAACTGCGGGCAGCCAGCCGCTCGCGGGAAATGGAGCAGGTAGCGGCGGTGGGGGCGGCCGCCGCCGAGGCCGTCGCGCTGGCCCTGGTGCGTGCAGCCCGCCAGGCGGCGCCGGCAGGTGGCTTGCCCGCAGCGGCCTCAGTCAAGTAGCGCCGCGAGCCGGTCCAAGATGAGGTGCGCGACATCCGCCTTGGGCAATAGCGGGAGCGCCTCGACGCGTCCGTCGGCGTGGAAAAGGGTGACCCGGTTGGTGTCGGTGTCAAAGCCGCTGCCGGGCTCGGAGACGTCGTTCGCCGCGATCATGTGCAGGCCTTTTGCCTTGAGCTTTGCCAGGGCGTTGCCGCGCAAATCGGCGGTTTCCGCCGCAAAGCCTACCTTGATGAAAGAGCCGCTAACCGTGGCGAGCACGTCGGGGTTGCGCACCAGGCGCAAGGTCCATTCGTCCGCGTCGCCTTTCTTGAGCTTGTGGGTCGCGGTTGACTCCGGGCGGAAGTCGGCCACCGCGGCCGCCATGATCAGCGCGTCGGCGCCCTGCACGGCTTCCTCGACCGCGGCCAGCATGCCCAGCGCGGACTCGACTCGCCGCACTTCGACGCCAGCCGTTGTTTCCGGATCCGGTGTGACCGTCGTCACGAGCGTCACCTGCGCGCCCCGGTCCCGCGCCGCGGCGGCCAGGGCATGGCCCATTTTGCCCGATGAGCGGTTGGTGATGTAGCGGACGGGATCGATGGCTTCCCGGGTGCCGCCGGCGGAAACGACAATCCGGCGGCCCGCCAAGTCCCCGTTGCGGCCCAAGACCCAACGGAGCGTGCCGGTGATGGTCCCCGGGTCCGCCAGCCGACCGATTCCTTCGGCACCGGACGCAAGCCGCCCACGGGCCGGCTCCACCACCACGGCGCCCCATTCTTTGAGTCTCGCCAGGTTGGTCTGGGTGGCGGGGTGCTGGTACATGTTAGTTTCCATCGCCGGGCAGATCACTACCGGTGCCGATGAGGCCAGCACCGTGGCCGTTACCGCGTCGTCGGCCATGCCGATCGCAAGGCGCGCGATGAGTTGCGCGGTGGCTGGAGCCAGGAGGATCGCGTCGGCCCGCTTGGCGACGGCCACGTGGTCGATAGCCAGCTCCGAGCGCGGGTCAAACAAGTCCGTGATGACCGGCCGGTGGGTGAGGGCCTGGAAGGTCAAGGGCGCCACGAAGGCGGTCGCCTCCCGGGTCATCACCGTGTCCACCTGCGCTCCCGCCTGCACCAGGCGGCTGGCCAAGTCCGCGGCCTTGTAGGCGGCAATGCTGCCGGCGACACCCAGGACAATGTGCTTGCCGGACAACGGGTGGCGGCTCATGCGTTTAACCCCCCGTGGGCGCTTTCCGCGTGGGGTGACTGGTAGTCGGGATGGTTCATCAGGTACAACAGCCGCAAGCCCTCCAGGGTCAGGTGGCGGTCGATGACGTCAAACACGTTGCTGTGCCTCGCCACGACCTCCGCAAGCCCGCCGGTGGCCACGACCCGGGCGGGTGCCCCCAACTCCGCCTGAATGCGCTCGATGAGGCCTCGAACGAGCCCGGCGTACCCGTAGACGGTACCCGACTGCATCGCGTGGATGGTGTTGCGGCCGATGGCCGACGGCGGCGGCGCCAGGTCGACCCTGGGCAGCTTGGCGGCCCGGACAAAGAGGGCTTCCGCGGCGATCTGCACGCCCGGTGCGATGGCACCGCCCAGGTACTCACCGTCCGCTGAGATGACGTCAAACGTGGTGGCCGTGCCCATATCCACCACAATGGCCGGCCCGCCGTAGCGGTGATAGCCTGCGACGGCGTTGGCGATGCGGTCCGCGCCGACCTCCAGGGGATTGTCCACTTTGATCTTCAGGCCCGTGGTCCCCGAGCGCCCGTTGACCCACCATGGGGGGGTAGAGAAGAGATGGCGCACGACCCGTTCAAAGCACGCCTGGAGCGGCGGCACGACGTTGCCGATAACGACTGCCGTGACCTCGAGGGGCGAGTGGCCGGCCCGCTGAAACCAGTTGTCAATCTGGATCTCGTACTCGTCCGACGTCCGGCGCAAGTCGGTGGACAAGCTCCACGTGCGCAAGAGATGCTCGCCACGGTAGAGGCCAAAGCTGATGTTGGTGTTGCCGATGTCGATGGCCAACAGCATGCGATCACATCCTTATTCGCAGGGAAACACCAGGGGTGCCGGTGTCACCCCGGGTAGGCTTGTGGCCACGGCCTGACGCACCCGCTCCCCCGAGTCCAGGTCGTCCAGCGGGTCCCGGCGCAGGCGGTGACTGAGGGCAATGGGGGCGAGAGCTGCCACGTCGGCGGCCATAGCCGCGTCTTTCCCGGAAAAGGCGGCGTAGGCCCGAGCAGCACGCAGCAGGCACAATTCGCCCCGGTGTCCGGCCAAGCCGAGCTCCGCGGCGATGCGTGCGGCCGCTTCCACCACTCCGTCGGGAACCGCCACCGTGTCGAGCCGCTCCCGGGCGGCAGCGATCCGCTCCCGCAGCTTGGCTTCGGCGTCGGCAAAGCGGGCTAGAAACGCCCGGGGGCGCCGCTCAAACTCATCTCGCAGGCGCACGATTTCGACCCGGCGCGGGATGTCCGTAATGGTCGACACGTGCACGTAGAGACCGAAGCGGTCCAGCAACTGCGGTCGCAGGTCGCCCTCTTCGGGGTTGCCGGAGCCGACCAGGACGAACCTGGCAGGATGCTGGAGGCTGACGCCCTCGCGCTCCACGACGTTTACCCCGCTGGCCGCCACATCCAGCAGGAGGTCTACAAGGTGGTCGTCGAGGAGGTTGACCTCGTCGATATAAAGAAACCCGCGGTTGGCCCGGGCCAAGATGCCCGGCGCAAAGACGGTTTCCCCACGGGTCAAGGCAGCCTCGATGTCAAGGCTGCCGGTCACCCGGTCCTCCGTCGCCCCGAGTGGCAAGTCCACGACGGGGATGGGCTGCCAGTCCGTGGCGAACACTTCGCCGTTGGCTTCGCGTTCGCGGCAGACGCTGCACCACTCCTCGGGCCGGTCTGGGTCGCAACGGAAAGGACAGCCGGCGACGACACGGATCGGCGGCAGCAGGCGAGCGAGCCCGCGCACGGCTGTGGATTTGGCCGTGCCCCGGTCGCCCATAGCCAAAACGCCCCCGATCAGCGGGTCGATGGCTACAAGCACCAGCGCCAGGCGCAGCTCGTCCTGCCCAACGATGGCGGGGAAAGGGTATACCGG
>LZRQ01000108.1 GCA_002159155.1 Firmicutes bacterium ZCTH02-B6 | reverse complement strand
CGCCCGACGTGTCCTTGGTGGACCTGGTGGCTGAACTGGCGAAACCGGCCACGGCCGAGGAGATTAACGAGGCCTTCCGCAAGGCGGCCGAGGGACCGATGAAGGGTATCCTGGGGATTACCGATGAGCCGCTGGTTTCCAGCGACTTCATGGGCGATTCCCGGTCGTCCATCGTCGACGGCTCATTGACCCGCGTAATGGAAGGGAACCTTGTCAAGGTCGTTTCCTGGTACGACAACGAGTGGGGTTATTCCCAGCGGGTCGTCGACTTGATCAAGTACATGTACGGGCGGGAGTAGCGCCATGGTGGCCAAGCTCGGAGTCGCGGATCTGGACGTGCGGGGCAAACGCGTCTTGGTCCGGGTCGATTTCAACGTGCCGCTCAAGGATGGGGAAATTACGGACGACAGCCGCATCCGGGCTGCCCTCCCCACCATTGAGCACCTGCGCCGTGCGGGGGCGCGCGTCATTCTGGTCAGCCATCTCGGCCGGCCCAAGGGCCAGGTGGTGGACTCCCTGCGCATGGACCCGGTGGCGCGCCGGTTGGCGGAGCTGCTGGGGGGCGCGGTGCACAAGGCCGACGACTGCATCGGCCCCGCGGTGCAAGCGCAAGTCGCCGCTTTGCGCGATGGCGATGTATTGTTGTTGGAAAACGTGCGGTTTTACCCGGGCGAGGAAAAGAACGACCCCGAGTTTGCACGGGAGTTGGCCGCGCTGGCCGACGTGTACGTCAATGACGCGTTCGGGACGGCTCACCGGGCGCACGCTTCTACCGAGGGGGTGGCGCGGCTGTTGCCGGCGGCCGCCGGCTTCCTCCTGCAGAAGGAGATCGAGATCATGGGTCGGGCCTTGAGCGAGCCAGAGCGGCCGTTCTTGGCCCTTCTCGGCGGCGCCAAGGTCAGCGACAAAATCGGCGTCATCCGGAACCTGCTGACCAAAGTGGACACCATCGCCATCGGTGGGGGCATGGCCTATACGTTCCTAAAGGCCAAAGGCTTTGAGGTGGGCCGATCGCTGTTGGAAGAAGATCGCATCCCGCTGGCAGCGGAGCTGATCCAGCAGGCGCAAGCCCGGGGCGTGGAGCTCTTGCTTCCGGTGGACGTGGTGGTCGCCGATCGGTTTGCGGCCGACGCCGAGCATAAGGTCGTCCCTGCGGACGCCATTCCCGCCGATTGGCAGGGGCTGGACATCGGCCCGGCCACGAGGGAGCTGTTTGCCGCTGCGGTGCGCAAGGCGCGGACCATCGTCTGGAACGGTCCTATGGGCGTGTTTGAGTGGGACGCCTTCGCGCACGGGACGATGGCCATTGCCCGGGCGTTGGCGGAAACGCGGGCGACGAGTATCGTCGGCGGCGGTGATTCGGTCGCCGCGGTGGAGAAAGCGGGTGTGGCCGATAAGATTACCCACATCTCCACCGGCGGCGGCGCGTCGCTGGAGTTCCTCGAAGGCCGCGAGCTGCCCGGCGTCGCCGCCTTGTGGGACAAGCCGTCTGCCGACGGGCGCTAAAGAACGGGGAACGGACAGAGCAGCGGACGAGCAACGGAGGGACGACCATGCGCACGCCGCTCATCGCGGCCAACTGGAAGATGTACAAAACTACTGCGGAGGCTGCCCAGTACGGTAAGCAGCTGCTAGAGGAGCTCGCCGCGCGGCAAGTAGCTGTGAGCGCTGCGGAGCGGGGTGAGCCGGGGCAGGTGGCGGTGGTGGTGTGCCCGCCGTTCACGGCCTTGGGAGCGCTGGGCGGTGTGCTGGCCGGCAGCCCGGTGGCGCTGGGTGCGCAGAACATGCACTGGGAGGCGGCGGGCGCCTACACGGGCGAAATTGCGGCCACGATGCTGTTGGATGTGGGTTGCCGCTACGTGATCCTGGGGCATTCGGAGCGGCGGCAGATGGGGGAAACCGACGAACAGGTGCAACGCAAAGTACAGGCGGCCGCGGCCGCTGGCCTGATCCCCATCGTCTGCGTCGGCGAACGCATCGAGGAGCGGCGCGCGGGCGAAACGGAGGCCGTTGTTACCCGCCAGGTGCGAGCGGCGTTTACGGGCTTGGGCGCGGAGGCAGCTGCCCGCGCGGTGATCGCCTATGAGCCGGTGTGGGCCATCGGCACGGGGGAGTATGCAAGCCCTGAAGAGGCCAACCGCGTCATCGGGCTCATCCGCGACACGTTGGGCAGACAGTTGGGCGCCGAGGTGGCGGACGCCGTGCGGATTCTGTACGGCGGCAGCGTTAAGCCCGACAACGTCGGACCCTTCGTGGCGCAGCCCGAGATCGACGGGGCGCTGGTCGGCGGTGCCAGCCTCGACGCCAAGGCGTTCGCGGAGATCATCAAGCAGGCGGAGGTCAATGCTGCATGACTGTCATTGAGACCGTTAAAGCACGGGAGATCTTGGACTCGCGCGGCAATCCCACCGTGGAGGTAGAAGTGCACCTGGTGGACGGCAGCGTTGGCCGCGCCGCCGTGCCGTCGGGCGCTTCCACGGGCGCACACGAGGCGGTGGAACTGCGGGACGGGGACAAGCGCCGCTACCTCGGGCGCGGCGTCCTGCAGGCCGTCGAGAACGTTCGGGAGCGGATCGCACCTGAGATTGTGGGCATGGACGCCCTGGAGCAGGTGGAAATCGACCGGCTGATGATCCAACTGGACGGCACACCCAACAAGAGCCGGCTGGGCGCCAATGCTATTTTGGGCGTCTCCTTGGCTGTCGCCAAGGCGGCGGCCGCGTCCGTGGGCCTGCCCCTTTACCGCTACGTGGGCGGTTCCGCGGCCCGGGACCTGCCGGTTCCGCTCATGAACATCCTCAACGGCGGCAAACACGCTGACAACAACGTGGACATCCAGGAATTCATGATCATGCCCGTAGGCGCCTCGTCCTTCGCCGAGGGCTTGCGCATGGGCGCGGAGGTTTTCCACAGCCTCAAGGCGGTGCTGCGGGACAAGGGGCTGGCCACCGGTGTTGGCGACGAGGGCGGTTTCGCCCCCGACCTCCCGTCCAATAAGGCCGCGCTGGACGTCATCGTGGCCGCCATCGAGCGAGCGGGATACGTACCGGGCCAAGACGTGGTACTGGCCTTGGACGTGGCATCCACCGAACTTTGGCGTGATGGGGCCTATCACCTGCCGGGCGAAGGCGTGACCCGGGATACGGCCGGCATGATCGCTTTCTACAAGGAGCTGGTCGGGGCTTACCCGATCGTGTCCATCGAGGATCCGCTGGCCGAGGACGACTGGGACGGCTGGGCCCAAATCACGCGCGAGCTGGGCGACCGGGTGCAGCTCGTCGGAGATGACCTGTTTGTCACCAACCCGGAGCGGCTGCAGCGGGGGATCGACCTGGGCGTCGCCAACTCCATTCTGGTTAAGGTCAACCAGATTGGCACCTTGACCGAGACGCTGGAGGCGGTGGACAAAGCGCACCGCGCCGGTTACACGGCCATTATGTCCCATCGCTCCGGCGAAACCGAGGACACTACCATCGCCGACCTGGCGGTGGCGGTCAATGCGGGCCAGATAAAGACTGGGGCTCCCAGCCGCACTGACCGGGTAGCCAAGTACAACCAGTTGCTGCGGATCGAGGAGGAGCTTGGTGCGGCTGCTCGCTACCGTGGCAAGGGGGCGCTCCGGCGTCTCGCTCGGTAGCCCTCCGGTGAAACCGCATGGGTGAGGCGGCCGGCACCGGGAGAACCATCGTACTTTGTCAATGGCGGAAAGGGCCGGCGCCTGGCGCAGCGGGCGTCCGGGCGCCGGCCTTGACACGTTGGCCGAACAAGGTTGTAAAGTTGAATAAGCTCATGCTAGAATGAACGCTGTGTGTGAAGCTTTGTGACGGGAGGTGGGGGCGTGGGCGTCTTCCTGATGATCCTCCAGTTGCTCGTGTCTATTGGGTTGATCGCCGTGGTGCTTTTGCAAAAGAGCAAGGGGGAAGGCCTGGGGGCCATCGGCGGCAGCGCGCAGATGTTTTTTGATCAGGCGCGCGGCATCGACCGCGTGCTTGAGAAGTCGACGACGGTTTTGGCCGTATTGTTCATGCTGCTGTCGATCGTGATCAGCATCTGGGTGTGAGCGTGGGGAGGAAACGTCAATGGATGTGACGGTGACCGGCGCATACCTGGGCCTCGGTGGCGGGGTGCTGGCGCTGCTCTTGGCCTACTGGCTCTACGGCAAGGTCAGCCGGCAGGATCCGGGCACCGAGCGCATGCAGGAAATCGCCGCCGCCATTCAGGAAGGTGCCCTCGCCTTCTTGCGCCGCGAATACCGCAGTTTGGCGGTGTTCGTCGTCATCTTAGCGGCTGTTATCTTTGTCGCGGGCATCGCCAGCGGCGCGGCCACGATGCCGCCCACCACGGCCGTCGCCTTCCTGGTAGGCGCCGTCTGTTCGGCATCCGCTGGTTTCATCGGCATGCGGGCGGCCACCAAGGCTAACGTCCGGACGGCGAACGCGGCCCGGATGGGGGGCATGGGCAAGGCGTTGGAGGTGGCCTTCTCCGGCGGCGCCATCATGGGCATGTCGGTGGTCGGGTTGGGCCTGGCCGGTTTGTCGCTGATCACTCTTATTTTTGCGGATACTTCGAATCCAAACACGTTCTCGATTGTCAACGGGTTTGCCCTGGGGGCGAGCTCCATCGCCTTGTTTGCCCGTGTCGGCGGCGGCATCTACACTAAGGCCGCTGACGTCGGGGCCGACCTAGTGGGGAAGGTCGAAGCGGGCATCCCGGAGGATGACCCCCGCAATCCGGCGGTCATTGCCGACAACGTGGGCGACAACGTCGGCGACGTCGCGGGGATGGGTGCGGACCTTTTTGAGTCGTATGTTGGATCTATCATTGCCTCCATGGTGGTGGGCGCGTCTTTGTACGCCAGCGGTGCGGTGAGCACCGCTGCCATCGTGGCGCTGCCGCTGATGGTGGCTGCAGTGGGCATTGTGGCGTCGATTTTGGGCACGTTCTTTGTCCGGGGTGGGGCGAACCCAGCCAAGTCTTTGCGCAACGGGACCTATGCCGCCGCTGTCGTGTGCTTGATCGGGGTATACGTCGCCGCTACGCAGCTGCTTCCTGTGGGCGGTTTCGCGGTGTTTGTGGCGGTGGCGGCAGGCCTGGTGGTCGGCATTCTGATTGGAACGTTGACCGAGTACTACACGTCAGCCGACTACAAGCCGACCCAATCCATCGCTGAGGCGTCCGTGACCGGTACCGCCACCAATATTATTTCCGGCATCGGCGTTGGCATGATGAGCACCGCGGTGCCGATCGTGCTCATTGCCGTCGGCATCGGTATCGCGTACTTTGTTTGTGAGGCCGTGGTGCCCGGGCTTGGCCTGTACGGCATCGCCCTGGCGGCCGTCGGCATGCTGGCCACGACGGGCATGACGGTGTCCGTGGACGCCTATGGTCCCATCGCGGACAACGCGGGCGGCATTGCTGAGATGTCGCACCTGGATCCGAAGGTGCGACAGGTCACGGACAGCCTTGACTCGGTGGGCAACACCACCGCGGCGGTGGCCAAGGGCTTTGCCATCGGGTCCGCGGCTTTGACGGCGCTTGCCCTATTTTCCGCCTACTCGCAGGCGGCGCAACTGACCGCCATCGACCTGCTCCAGCCGACGGTCATCATCGGGCTGTTTGTCGGTGGCATGCTGCCGTTCTTGTTTGCCTCTATGGCCATGAACGCAGTCGGCCGTGCCGCTTTCCAGATGATCAGTGAGGTGCGGCGCCAGTTCCGGGAGATCAAGGGCTTGATGGAGGGCAAGGCCAAGCCCGATTATTCCCGGGCGGTGGATATCAGCACGGGGGCCGCTCTCAAGGAGATGATCGTGCCGGGCGTCATGGCGGTCGTGGCGCCGCTGTTGGTAGGCATCGTACTGGGCAAGTCGGCCCTTGGGGGCCTGCTCGCGGGTGCGCTCATCAGCGGGGTGCTTTTGGCCATCATGATGGCCAACTCGGGCGGCGCATGGGACAATGCGAAGAAGTACATCGAGAGCGGCAAGCATGGCGGCAAAGGCAGCGAGGCGCACGCGGCCGCGGTGGTCGGCGACACGGTGGGCGACCCCTTTAAGGACACCGCGGGCCCGTCCCTCAACATCCTCATCAAACTGATGGCCATTGTGTCCCTGGTGTTTGCGCCCCTGTTTGGATCGGGCCTGTTCGGCTAAGCGCAACGTAACAAGCGCACAGGCGCTCGGACGGGGCCGCGGCGGACGCGGCCCCGTTTCGTTGACACCCCCTCGCGGGGTGCTATAATGATAATGGCACGAGGTGGTACGGGTGGCGCCGGAAAGGGCCGTGGTCACCAACCGTAAGGCCCGACATGAGTATCACATACTGGAGACCGTGGAAGCCGGCCTCGTGCTGACAGGTACCGAAGTCAAGTCTCTCCGCGTTGGCCGGGCCAATCTCAATGACGCCTTTGCCCGGGTGGAAAACGGGGAGATGTACCTGTACAACATGCACATCAGCCCGTATGACTACGGCAATCGGTTCAACCACGAGCCGACCCGTGTGCGCAAGCTGATGTTGCACAAGGACGAGATCCGGCGCCTGGTGGGCAAGACCCGAGAACAAGGGTTGACCCTCATCCCGCTGCGTGTCTACTTCAACGACCGGGGCTGGGCTAAGGTGGAGTTGGCACTGGCCCGCGGCAAGAAGAAGTGGGACAAGCGGGAAGATATCGCTCGGCGCGAGGCCCAACGGGAAGCGGCGCGGGCCGTCAAGCTGCGGGCGAAGTAAATTATTCGTCATGGGGGCGAGTAGGCTCGACGTGGCGAGTGGGGACAGGAGATAAGCGGGCCGAGGTCCCACCAGCTCGTAAAACGGTGGAAGGCAAATAAATGCCAACGAACCTGCTTACGCGGCTGCTGCTTAACTAACTAAGTAACGCCGCACGTCGCGGCCGCCGCGCCTGCACGGCAGCCGACGGCGTCATACATTGCAGGCTTGCTCCTGACCGACGCCCTCCGGGAAGGAGGACAGCCAAGAGGGCTAGCCCGCCGGGAATCCTGCCTGTGGGAGGCCCGGTGGGTGAAACGCAAACACAGGCTGCGCCCGGAGAAACTCCTGTCACTGCCGTTGCGGACCCGGCGTGCGACTCGTCGGCGCCTCCACCAGTCATCTCCGGCCATGGGCGGCCCCGCCCGTGGCCGTTTCGCATTTCTTTCCCGCATATTGCCTTCTGACGCCTCATTCCACCCGGCGTCGGCTACGTGTCGGCTCGTGCCGGGCCGGGAGCAGGAAATCTACGTTTCTAATGGAAAATCCCAGGATACGGTAACCAGCCTTTTCGACGCCGCTTTGGCGGCAACAGCAGGAGGCGGAACGGATGGCGCGGGGCTGGCGGCGAGGCATCCTCTGGCTGATGGCGGGCCTGGCGGTCCTCTTCTATGCCTGCCCTGGCTGGGCGCAAGTGAAGCTGGTGCTGGACGGGCGGACGATCCCGTCCAGCGGCGCGCTGATGCTGATGGGCAACGGGCTGGGTATGTCCGTGGCCCTCATGGCAGAGGAGTTGGGCGTAGAGGTCGACGACAGCGCCTGGCCGGTGGTCCAGCTGCGCGCGGGCGACCGGGTCGCCCGTATCGAGCCCGGCCAGCGCACCGCGGTCTTGGACGGACGGTCCATCCAGCTGCAATCCGCTCCCACCGTGCATGAGGGAATGCTGTTTGTGCCCTTGCATCTTGTAGCCGAGTTGGCGGCGCTGCGGGTCGACTGGAACCTCTTTGCTGGCGTCTTGACGCTGGAGCGGCGCGGCGGCGTCTCCGCCGTCCTGGATGCCCGCGCCCTCGACGGGCAAGGAACCAGCAGCAGGGCTGGCTTAGCCGCCTCTGCCGGCCTGGTCAACCGGCCGTCTCCGTCGCCGTTTCCATCACCGGCTCCCTCTCCTTCGCCTTCGCCTTTCCCCGCACCGTGGCCGGCGCCCGAACCAGCCCCGCCCCCAGCTCCGTCCCCGGCGGCTCCCGAGCCCATCCCGGCGCCCGCGTTGGCAGGCTCGGCGGGGCGGCAGGTAAGCGCAGCGCTCTTGGACGTGCGCCTGCGCACCGTGGAAGGGCGGCACGAGCTGGTCGTGATGACCGACGCGCCAGTTGAGCCGCGCGCCATGTACTTGCCGGACCCAGACCGGCTGGTGATCGATCTTCCTGACGCGACCTTGTCCACCGGGTGGCGCACTATGCCCGTAGACAATGTGGTGATGCACCAGCTGCGTGTCAGCAGCGAGGAAGGCGGCGTGCGGCTGGTGGCCGATTTGACAGGGCCCACCGGCTATACGTTGCTGCCGGCCGATGGTCATCCCGGGTTTATCGTCCGGCTCAACCACCAACTGCGATCGCTGGCCGCGACGCCTACAGGCGGGGCCATCTCCCTTGAGGCTGTGGTGACCGGGGGCCCCGTGGCCTACCAGGCCTTTGCCTTGCGGGAGCCGTGGCGGCTCGTTGTCGACCTGCTGGAAGTGACCGTGCCGGCCGCCTTTGACCTGCCCATTGATTCCCCCGTGGTGCAAAGCGGGCGCGTCAGCCAATTTCGCCAGGACGCGGTCCGGGTTGTGCTGGAGCTGCGCGAGCCCATCAACTGGCCCCAAGGGGGGGTCTCCGGGATCGTCCATCCGGATCCCGACGGGCGGCTGATTGTCCTGCTTGACACCGAGTTGGGAAGGGCCATCAGCGCTCCGCCCCGGGTCGAGTTAAGCAATGGGTTAGACTACGTGGCCTTCTCCCGGCTGGGCGACATGGAACTGGTGCTGGTCCAAGGACGCGGTCCCCTGGAGGCGGAGATTCGCCGCCTGCGCGATCCGGAGCGCATCGTTTTGGACTTCCCCGGTGTCCTGGTGGAGCGATCATTGGGGCCGCTGGCGCCGGCTGAAAGCGCCGTGGTGGCGGCGGTGCGGGCGGGACAGGCGACGCCCAGCACGGGCCGGGTCGTGGTGGAAACGCGGCAGGTGGCGGAGCACCAAGTCGTGTTTTCGGAGGACCGCACGCGCGCCGTCCTCAGCGTTCGGCCATCCCAATTGGGCGGGCGCACTGTCGTCGTGGATCCGGGGCACGGGGGCCGGGATCCTGGCGCCATCGGGCCGGGGGGAACCCAGGAGAAGGACGTCAATCTGGCCATCGCTCTTGAGCTGGCCCGGTACCTGGAGCAGGCGGGCGCCAGGGTTGTGCTCACCCGCGACCGGGACGTCTATGTGGATCTGGCCACCCGCACCCGGCTGGCCAATGCCCTGCAGGCCGACGCGTTTATCAGTATTCACTCGGACGCTATCGGAGCGGGACGCACGGCTTCGGGGACCGGTACCTTCTATCATCCAGCTCCCGGCGAGGCGCCAGACCGTTCGATGAGCGGTCGCCTCGGCGAGGCGGTGCAGCGCGAGGTGCTGGCCGCCATCGGGCTGCCGGACCGGGGCGTGCGGCAGCGGGCATTTTATGTGCTCTTGCACACAGAGATGCCGGCGGTACTGGTCGAGGTGGCTTTCATCGACAATCCGGCTGAGGAAAAGCTCCTCACGGATCCGGAGTTCCAGCGGCGGACGGCTGCCGGCATTGCCCAGGGTGTGCTGCGCTTCTTCGCCGACGCGGGCGCCCCGGCGCCGCGCCGCATCGCCGAGTGGGAAAGCGAGCTGCAGCAGGTAGCTGCGGCGTTCCTGGAGAACGGGGATATACCGGCCAACGCTGTGATGGTGACGCCGGTCACGGCGCTGGGGGCTGTTTCGGAAACGGTGGCCCATACGCCAGAGTTCTAACAGGGAGCCACTGGTGTCCGCAAGAAGGTAGGAGGCGACCAAGTTGACCGGGCTGTGGCGTCGGGGTGTCGTCCTGCTTCTCCTGATTGGGATCGTTGCGGCCGGATGGTGGGGCTTTCGGCTACAGCCCGCCTTGCAAGAGCTGCTGGCTCCCCGCACTACGGTCTGGCTGTATTTTAGCGACGCCGAGGCCCAGTACCTCGTCGCAGAACAACGCCGCCTGCCGGTCGGGGATGTGACCGCACTACGCCTGCTGGAGGAACTGGGCCGCGGTCCGGAGCGGCCCGAGCTGTTGCCTACCATTCCCGCAGGGGCGCGCCCGTTGGGCGTGACGGTCGACAACGGGATCGCTCGCGTCAGCTACAGCCTCGAGCTGCGCACACGGCACCCGGGCGGCAGCACGGGCGAGATCCTGACCGTTTACTCTATCGTGTCCACCTTGACCCAGCTTCCG
This sequence comes from Firmicutes bacterium ZCTH02-B6, assembly GCA_002159155.1. Taxonomy (GTDB): domain Bacteria; phylum Bacillota; class Limnochordia; order Limnochordales; family ZCTH02-B6; genus ZCTH02-B6. The sequence goes on along the minus strand of LZRQ01000108.1, from coordinate 1,228 downwards.
GGTATCGAAGCGGTGCAGTTGCTTTTGGACGGCGCCGAGATCGACACCCTCGTCGGACATTTGGACTTGTCCAATCCGCTCTTGCCCGACAGCCGCTTTGTGGCGCCGTAGCGGTGCAGCGGCTGGGCCCCGCGGTGCTTCACGGCGGAAAGGTTACACTAAATGGAAAGGACGCGGGCATATAGATAGGCGAAGCCCGCAGGGGAGTGGCGCACGTTGGACTGGCGCAACCGTACGGTGGCCGTGGTGGGCCTTGGGGTAAGCAATCGCGCCGTCATCCGTTGGCTGTCGCGCCGAGGGGCGCGCCTGTTCGGTTTTGATCAAAAGACGGCTCCGGAACTCGGGGCCGCCCATGACCAACTCCAGGCGCTGGGCGTACAGCTGGTCCTCGGGCCGGATTACCTGGAACAGTTGGAAACAGGCGAGTGGGACGCCGTGGTGCTTACCCCCGGCATGCGCAAGGACCTTCCGCAACTGGAGCGCCTGCGCGGCCGGGGTGTGCCTTTCTACAGCGAGATCGGCCTAGTATTTGCCTTGTGCCGCGGGCGGATCGTGGGCGTGACGGGATCGAGCGGAAAGACGACGACCACCACCTTGATCGGGGAAATGCTCAAGGCCGGGCCCGAGCCCGTATATGTGGGGGGAAACATCGGGCAGCCCCTAATTGAGGTGGTGGAGGAGATCCCCCCGGAGGCGTGGGTGGTGCTGGAGCTTTCAAGTTTCCAATTGGAGATGCTCGACCAAAGCCCGCACGTGGCCCTCGTCACCAATGTTACCCCCAACCACCTAGACGCCCACGGCAGCATGGAGGCGTACGTGGCGGCCAAGGAACGGATTGTCCGCTTCCAGCGACCGGATGACTTAGCGGTCTTCAACCTGGACAATCCCGCTTCGGCCGCCATGAGCCGACAAGCACCGGGACGAACGCTTCTGTTTAGCCGCCGCCAGCCGGTGCCGGCCGGTGCCTGGCAAGACGGCGACCGGCTGATGATCGGCGGCATCCCAGGAGGCCAGGACAAACCAGCGCTTCTCTGCCGCACATCGGACGTCCAGCTCCTGGGCGAGCATAACCTGGAAAACATTTTGGCCGCCGCAGCCGTCGCCGCGGCGTGCGGTATCGACCTGGCGGCCGCGCGGGCGGTAGTTACCACCTTCCGGGGTGTTCCGCACCGGCTCGAGTTGGTGGCCGAGTGGAACGGAGTCCGTTATTACAACGATTCCATCGCCA
>LZRQ01000107.1 GCA_002159155.1 Firmicutes bacterium ZCTH02-B6 | reverse complement strand
GGCCAGGTCCGATGGGTGAGGCTGAGGCCAGCCGTTTTGCGGCCATCGACATCGGGACCAACTCGGTACGCTTACTGGTGGCGGAGGTGCGGGACGACACGGTGTTGCCGCTCGTCCGCGCCTTGCGATTGACCCGCCTTGGCCAGGGCGTGGATCGCCAGCGGCGGCTGGCCCCGGAGGCCGTGGCGCGCACCGTGGCCGCGGTGGAGGAACTGGTCCAGCAGGCCCGGTCCATCCGCGTCCAGGACATCGTCATCGCGGGCACGAGTGCCCTCCGGGACGCCAACGACCGGAACGAGTTTCGCCGCACCGTGGAGCGCCGGGTGGGGTTGCCCGTGGACATCTTGAGCGGTCCGGGCGAAGCGGCGCTGTCCTTTATGGGGGCTGTGCGCGGCCTCGGCTCGGCGGGCGGGGACGAGGTCTGGGTCGTCGATGTGGGTGGCGGCAGCACCGAGTTGGTACGGGGCACTCCGCAAGGCAAGGTGATTGCCCGGGCCAGCGCGGACGTTGGCGCGGTGCGCATGACGGAGGCGGTCATTCATTCGGATCCAATTGGACCGGAAGAGTGGGATCGCTTGACCGACGCCATCGCGCGAGGCTTGGCTCCTCTGTGGAAGGCGCTCTTGGGGGACGGGGCTGCACCCGGTGCCTCCCGTGGTATGGTGGGGGGCTGCCTCGTCGGCGTCGGGGGTACGGCCACGACGCTGGCCGCCATGGATCAGCGGCTCGAGCCGTACGACCCGGACAAGGTGCACGGTTACCGCCTTTCCCGGAGGGCCGTGGCCGAGCTGCTGGACCGCATGCGGGCGGCGACCGTTGCGGACAGGCGCATGTGGGCTGGTTTGCAGCCCCAGCGGGGCGATATCATCGTGGCGGGGACGGCCATTGTGCTGTCGGTCATGGACCGGCTGGGTGCGGAGAAGCTCACGGTGAGCGAGGCGGATCTTTTGGACGGCCTCATCCTGTGGGCGGCACGGCTGGAACGGGACCCCTCGTACGTGCTGGCCGCGGGCGAATAGCCTGTTGAACCGCCGAGGCGCTTGCCAGGTTACGGTGCCAGTGCTGCCCGGCGTACCGGCAACGTTAGCCGTGCCCGCCGGGACGCCCGCCCGCTTCCATTCTTGCCCTGTCGTTGATCTCTCGCGCGGCCCGGGGATATAATGGGCTTGCACACGGATAGGCACCGAGCCGGAGTGGCGAAATGGCAGACGCGGGCGACTTAAAATCGCCTGGGCAACCCCCGTGCGGGTTCGAGTCCCGCCTCCGGCACCACGCTCCTTGCGCCACCGGGGGCAAAGCAGCCTTGATGCAGGCCAAATCCTGGCGGGAGTCTTACACCGAGCTCAAGGAAATCGTCGTGCCGCCCCACTGCAATCACCACGGCACCGTCTTTGGCGGGCATATCCTCGCTCTCATCGACCAGGTGGCCGGTGTGACCGCCATGGAGCACTGCGGTTCCCCGGCGGTGGTTACCGTCAGCATGGACCGGGTCACCTTCTTTCATCCGGTCAAGGAAGGCCAGATACTGCACTTGCAGGCCCGGGTCACGTACACGGGCGAAAGTTCCCTCGAAGTCTACGTCAAGGTTTACGGTAAAGACCTCGCCGACCCGGGGCGGCCTCCCTGGCTGACGTGCGAGGCGTACACCACCTTTGTGCTGGTGGACGCCAACGGCCGCCCCGTCAAGGCTGTCCCGCCTCTGCTTCTGGAAACGCCCGAAGACCGGGCCCTGTTTGAGGCTGCTGCCGCCCGCAAGGAGGCGCGCCTCGCGGAAGCGCGCCGGCGACGTCCGCAGGCGTAAGCAAAGAGAATGCTGACGAAAGGAGCTGGTGTTGGTGCGGAGTCGCACACACGTCGTAGCCTTTTTGACGCTGCTCGTGCTCTTGCTCGGGACGGCGGCGGCGTCGGCGCAGTATCGAGGGGAATTTTACGTTCATACTGACCAGCGCTTCTGGTGGTACCAGGGCGACAACCGCCTTTATGAGCTGCTGGTGCCGTCCCAGGGCGAGTCGTACCTGGAGCGGGACATCTTCGGCGAGAAGATGCTGGAGATCACCTTGCGGGGCGGCAACCCCATCATCCGGGTGGCTAGCTTTGGCGGCGGCAGCGCGGCCCTGGACCGGGCGCGGCAGACGCTGCAGAGCCAGTGGCAGCATGTGCTCAGCAACGTGCAGACCACCGAAAACCGCACCATCACCACCAGCAACGGGTTGCAGGCGCGGTTCATCGTCATCCAGGGGCGCACGGCCGGCGGGCAGCAGGCGATGATGCGGGCCGTCTTCTTTAACAAGGGCGACAACAACGTCTACCTGCAGTGGCTGGGCCTCACGTCGCAGTACAGCGGCACCAACCAAGAATACTGGCTGCAGGCGGTCAACAGCTTTGCGTGGCTCCGCTGAAGCCCCCGCGGGCGCCCAAAACGGCCCGGCCGGCCTCGCGGGCCGGCCGGGTCAAGAGCCTATCATCTCCGTGACGCCCCAGGCGGCCGCTGCCATGCGGGAATACATGCGAGCCCGCGGCAAGGCCGGCAAAGCCTTGCGCATCTGGCTCAAGGGCCTCGGCCGCCGCATCTCCTACGGTATGGCCTTCGACGACTGCCGGCCGGGCGACGTGCAGGTCGCGTGCGACGGTTTCACCATCGTGATGGACCCAGTGAGCGCGGCCATCTTTGACGGCGCGAGGCTGGTCTGGGTTGAAACCGGCGGCGGGGGGCGCGGGTTTGCTCTCGAGATGCCCCGGCTTGCCGGGCCTGCTGATCCAGTCCCCGAGACAGGTCAAACGGCGCGCGGCGTCAGCGAATCTTAACCGCCAGCACCCGCACGAGATCCGCGGAATCTTCCGCCCGGTCGGCGGAGTTTTCCATCGACTCGATAAGGTCGTGCAAGAGCATCATTTTGCCCGCCGGCAAGTCCAGCGACAGCAGCCGCCGGTAGAGCGACGCCTTGAGGGTGTCGCACTCTTCCTCGCACCGCTCCACCGCCGTGCACAGCTGGAGCGACTCCCGGCGCTGGCCGTCCAGCAGCTTGTCCAGGGCTTCGGAAAGCTTTTCGACGGCTTGTACCAAAAGCTCGCTAAAGCGGGCCAAATCGGGCCGCAGCTCCCCCGGGGGAGGGGACTCAAAGAGGACGAGCAGCCGCGAGGCGGAGTTGGCGTAATCGGCCACGTCATCGGTGCGCTCCACCAGCTGCACCAAGTCTTCCCGGTCCGCCGGGAGGAACATACCTTCCGACAGCTGGTCAAAGAGGTCTCGCCGGAGCTCGTCGGCTTCCCGCTCCGCGGCCGTGACCCGTTCGTGGATATCGGCCACCTGCTTGAGGTTACCTGCGATAAACTGGTCCAGGGCTTCTTTGAGCAGGTGCACGACGCTGCGCACTTGCTCCATGTGCTGGTGAGACGCTTCGAGCGCCCGCTGCTGTTCCCGCATGCCCATCCAGCCGAAAATGTTGCGCATTCCCCGCTCCCCCTTTCTCATGCCTGCGACGTGCGCCGTTAGAAGATTTGAACCAGCAGCAGATACAGCACTGCACTGACGGCGCCGGCCGCGACGGGTGTCGCCGCCCAGGCCAAGACGATGTCGCGCGCGGTCCGGCGGTCGATGGCCGTGCGGCCAAACACGAGTCCGACGCCAAAGATCGCGCCGACGATGGAGTGGGTGGTGGAGACCGGCAACCCCAGCAAGGTGTAAAGCTGCACGTTGAGGGCGGCGGCCAGCTCGGCGACAAAGGCCATCGGCGGCAGCAGGTGCGTGATGCGGGTGCCGACGGTTTCCATCACCCGGTAGCCCCAGGTTGAGATGCCCAGCACAATGGCGAGCCCGCCCAGGATCGACGCCACCATGGGACTGGCGAGACCGGCCCCTACCATGACGCCGGTGGCGTTGGCTACGTCGTTCGCTCCCCAGGAAAAGGCCATCCACATGCCGCTGACTGTTAGGAGCCACGCCCACACCCGGTCTGGGACAGACACGAAGCGCAGGACGAACAGCCGGAACGCCTGGTACAAGACGTAGCCGCAGATGGCAGCGCCTATGGGCGTAAGGATCCAAGCCATGAAAATGTCGACCAGCTTGTTCCAGCAGATGGGCACGCCGCCCGCCATGAGCCCTGCTCCGGCGACCGCGCCCACCGCGGAGTGGGTGGTGGACACTGGCAGCTTGAGGTAGGTGGCCCACAGGAGCCATACGCCCGCCGCCAGCATGGCAGCGAGGGCGATCAGCGTGGCCTGGCCTGCTGCCAGCTCGTCGAGGGGGACGATCCCCGACCCGATGGTCTTGATCACTCGATGGCCGAACGTGACGGCTCCCAGGAGGCTAAAGACGGCGACGATGATGACGGCTTCACGGATCGTGCGTACCCGTGCGCCGACGGCGGTGCCCATGGCGTTGGCGGCGTCGTTGGCGCCCAGGTTCCAGCCGACGAACAAACCCGACAAGAGGATGAGCAGGCCGAGCAATGTCATGGATCGTCGTCCCCGCACCCGGCGTCAACGCCGGGCTTTCGGCAAGGCGCCGTGGTAGACTGCACCTCCCGATTTCCACACCGGTGAGCCGCGCACCTTCCCCCCGGAGCGCTGCGCCCCGTTGGCCCGGTCGCGCCGTCCCCTTCCCGTCTCGGGGAACCGCACACCTTTCACGCCGGAGCGTAACATAAAAAGAAATCCGGCGCAAAGGGGGCGGGGGTCCGTGGACGCAGTGTACTACTTTGCCTACGGCTCTTGCATGAGCCCCGAGGACCTGGCGCGGGACGTGGAGGAGTTTGAGCTAATCGGACCGGCGCTGGTCCGGGGGTACCGTCTCGGTTTCACCCGCTACTCGCGTATGCGCCGGGGGGGTGTCGCGGACCTGGTGCCCGATGAGAACAGCGTCGTGGAAGGCGTCCTATACCGCTTGCCCGTCGAGCAGTTGCCCGCGCTGGACGAGCGGGAGGGGGCCCCGGAGCACTACAGGCGCGAGCACGTCCGCGTGGAAACCCCCGACGGTAAAGTGTACGACGACGTGCTGACTTATGTGGTGGTGGACAAGGCGGCCGAGGAAATCCCGCCCCACGCCGATTACGTGCAGACGATCCTGCGGGGCGCCGAGGCGTACTTGAGCCGCCCCTACGTCGAGCAGCTACGTGAATGCTTGAGGCAGATGGCAGAAAAGAAACCCCAGGGCGAGCGGGAGCGGCCGTCAGGCAAGGAGCGCGCCGCGGAGCGCGACCGGCGGCGGGAAGCAACGGGGGCTAGGCGCCGTCGGCGGCGACGGGTCCGCCGCCGCGTCGCCATCGTCCTGCGCCGGTTGGTGGGCTGAGTGTATCTGGTGGACGGTTACCCCCAGCCTTCACCTGCCACCCCGGATGGCGCGCTGCCTGCCGCCCCGCTGGGCGGGCCGGTGCCTGGTTCGGCCAGGGCGCCTGCGACCGTTTCTCCCTGCACAAAACGGACGATGCCCCGGACGATGGCGGCGGCGACCGCCTCCCGGTAGTCGTCCTGCTGCATGAGCGCCCGATCGGTAGCGTTGGTGACAAACCCGATCTCCACCAGGGCCGCGGGCATGGCGGTGCCCCGCAGCACCCGGTAGTTGCCGGGCAGCGCCTGCCGGTAATTGGGCGGGTACACGTTGCGGAGCTCTTCTTGGATCAGCAGCGCCAGGCGGCGGCCTTCCAGCGACTCGGGCAGGTAAAAGGTTTGGGCGCCGAAACACTCGGGGCTCGGGTAACGGTTGACGTGCAAGCTGACAAACACGTCCGCACCCCGCTCGTTCGCTCGCCGCGCCCGTTCGTCGAGGGAGAGAAAGCTGTCATCTCGCCGGGTCAGGAACACTTGCGCCCCGTTGGCCTTGAGCGCCCGCTCCAGCCGGAAGGCCATGTCCAGATTTATCTCCTTTTCCACAAGGCCGGAGGGCAAGTGACACGCGCCGCGGTCCGGACCGCCGTGGCCCGGATCGACGGCCACGAGCATCCCGCTCAAGGGCCCGTCGAAAGTCGCGCTGCCGGCGAGCAGCCTCCCGATGCTTGCGGCCGCGGTTTGTCTCCCCCAGGCGCTGACCGCGATCACAGCCGGAAGCCTCAACGCGGCCACCACGACAGCCGCGGACAGCCCCACGCAGACCAGCATGGCGACTGCCGTAAGCCGGATGTTGGCCATGCGTCGCGAGGCCATGCGCGGCGGCGTTCCGCGGCATCGCCGGCCGAGCGGCTTTCCGGGAGGGTCGGCCGAACGGAGCAGCCAGCCAAATGACAACACGACGGGCAGCCCCCTGCGCAGCGTCGCTGGTGCATCTGTATGAGCGGCCAGCGCCGGGGCATGCCCTGCGAATCTGCCTCCTGCCAGCTCGCGCATGCGGATCTCGCTTGAAGGAGAAGCTCACTTCACTGTGAATACTCAAAGGACTACACGCTGAGGAGACGTTCCCCTTGCGCGCGATCGTCGTCGGGGCCGGCAAGCTGGGCTTCGAGATCTCGAGGCTGCTGGCGGCCGAAGGCCACGACATCGTCGTCATCGACAACGAGGAAGAAGCCCTGAACGAAGTCACCAACAATCTCGACGTTCTCGCCATCCACGGCAACGGCGCGAGCCCTAAGGTGCTTGAGCGGGCCGGGATCGACGAGACGGACCTGCTCATGGCGGTAGCCGGTCCCGATGAAGTCAACATCATCGCGTGCCTGGCTGCCAAGCGCCGCAAAGTCCCCGTCTGCGCCGCACGGGTGCGCAACGAGGAGTACCTGGCCGGGGAGGACCCCTCCTTTACCCAACAGCAGTTGGGCATCGACGTGGTGGTCAACCCCGAGCGAGCGGCCGCCCTGGAAATCGCTCGCCTTTTGAAAACCCCCACAGCCACCCAGGTCGACTATTTCGCGGGCGGCCGCGTGAGTCTCGTACGGCTCAAGGTGGAACAAGACGCGCCGATCACCCGCGGCCCGCTGCGGGAAGTCCGGCCCCAGCGGTGCGTGGTGGCGGCGGTGGTGCGGGATGAGGAGATCCTCATCCCGGACGGCGAGACGGTCATCCACGCGGGCGACAAGATCTACATCGCCGGCAAGACAGGCAGCTTTCCGGAAATCCGGTCGCTGGTCGGGTCTCCAGCACGGCCCTTGCGCGAGATCACCATCGTCGGAGGCGGGCGCGTCGGGTTTCCATTGGCGCAGATCCTCACCCGGGGTCAGCGGCGGGGCGTGGAAATCAAGCTTATCGAAAAGGATCCGGATCGCTGCAACGAGCTGGCGGCGGCTCTGCCCGGCGTGCTCATCATCTGCGGTGACGGCGCAAAGCCAGAAGTGCTGCGGGAAGAGATGGTGGACCGCTCGGACGCTTTTGTGGCTACGTCCGGAGATGACGCGATCAATCTGCTGGCTACCATCGCCGCCAAGCAGCTGGGGGTGCGCCAGGCGATCGTGGAGCTGTCCAGGGAGGACTACGTGCCCCTGGCGGAGCGGGCCGGCGCCGACGCTTCGGTGGTGCCTCGCCTGATCACGGCGAGCACATTGCTCAAGCTCTCCCGGCGGGATGAGGTGGTGCACCTTTCGCTGCTGGAGGAGGGCCGCGCCGCCGCGGTGGAGCTGGTGGTGGAGGAAGGTTCGCGGGCTGTCGGGGAGCGGCTAGAGGACTTGCCGCGCATCCAGGGGGCCATCGTCGGCGCCGTCGTGCGGGGCGATGAGGTGATTATTCCAAAGGGGGCGACGCAGATCCGCGCGCAAGACCACCTGGTGCTGTTTGGCACCGTGGAGGCACTGGACAAGGTCCAGGATCTTTTCCGGGTGTGAGCGCACATCGCCATGCAGCCCCGACTTTTGGCTCACTTGATGGGCAGGCTCGTATTCCTGCTGGGCCTGTGCATGCTGATTCCTCTCGCTTTCGCTGCCGCGACGGGCGACCCGACCGCCCGGGCCTTTGGCGTGTCGGCGGCCAGCGTGATCGCCGTCGGTTTCGCTATGGGCCGCATCCCCCTCGACGGAGAATTAGAAGCCCGTACGGCCATCGCGGTGGTGACTCTCGGCTGGGCGGCGGCGGGTGTCGTCGGGGCGCTGCCCTTCTGGCTTTCGGGCATCTTTCCCCATTGGACGGACGCCTTGTTTGAGTCGGTGTCCGGTTTCACGACGACGGGCGCGACGGTCATGGCCAACATCGCGGCGCAGCCCCGGGCGCTTCTCCTTTGGCGCAGCCTGCTGCAGTGGCTCGGAGGTATGGGGATCATCGTCTTGTTCGTGTCGGTGTTTCCACGCCTCGGCATCGGCAGCGTCCAGCTGTTTCGGGCGGAAGTGCCGGGACCGGCGCCTGAAAAGCTGCTGCCCCGGGTCGCGGAAAGCGGCCAGCTGTTGTGGGTCATCTACCTCGCCTTGACCGCGGCGGCAGCCGCCCTGTTGCTCCTCACGGGACTCGATTGGTTTGACGCTGTAAACCACGCCCTGACCGCCGTCGCCACGGGTGGGTATTCCACCCGGGACACGAGCGTTGCGGCCTTCGCGAACCCCATGGCCGAGTGGGTGCTGGTGCTGTTCATGTTTTTGGGCGGCACCAACTTCGTGCTCCAATACCGGCTCTTTCGCCTGGGCGATTGGCGGGCGGTGGCCGCGGACCGGGAGTTTTGGACGTACACCGGGTTGCTCTTGGCCGCGTCGGTGTTCATCATGGCCGACCTGCACCTGAAAACCGGGGCGGGGATCTGGGAATCGTTGCGGCTGGGGGTATTCCACGCCGTGTCGGTAATGACGACGGCGGGATTCACCACCGCGTCGTATGACCTGTGGCCCCCGCTGAGCCAGGCGGTGCTCTTTGTGCTCATGTGGGTCGGGGGGAGCGCCGGCTCCACCAGCGGCGGGCCGAAAGTCATCCGGCTCCTGGTGCTGGTCAAGCACGGGATAAAAGAGCTCAACCGGCTGCTGCACTCCCGGGCCGTGCAAGTGCTGCGGATCGGCGATCGGCCGGTTTCCGAGCGGGTGTTCGCGGCGGTGGCGGGTTTTGTCTTTCTTTACCTCACGGTGTGGTTTGCCAGCGTACTCGTGCTTGCAGGCCTGGGGCTAGATTTGGTCACCGCCGCGTCGGCGGCCATCGCGTCGTTGGGTACCATCGGCCCCGGGTTTGGGGCCATCGGGCCCGGGCATACCTATGCCGCGCTTCCCCCGCCGGCCAAGCTGTATCTCGCGTTTTTGATGATTGTCGGTCGCCTCGAGGTTCTCATCGTCCTCGTCCTTTTTCACCCGGCCTTTTGGGAGTGGCGGCTCCGGCGCCGCGTTTAGACGCCCGAATTCCCCCACCGGTTCTCTGGCGTTCCACGTGGGAGTTCGTTCCCGGTTTCTCAGCATAAAATGAATCGCGTTACGCGAAGACTAGGATTGAAATCGTCGCAGGGTGGAGGGATGACCGGGTGCAACGCGCCAAGCAGCGGTATTACGCTGCTATCGAGCAGGCCGAAAACGCCGAGCGGATGCTGGAGCGGCAGAGGGAGGGAGAAGCCGTGCTGGTCGACCTGCGGGGCGAAGAGCAGTTGTACGCAGATCTTGGGGCGAGGGCGTACCGGGCCTTTGCCAATCTGCTGGATTCCCTAGGCGATATGGCGGGGCGCTCCGCGGCCGTACCGGGAGAGGCGGTGGAACACGCGGTGCGACGAGGGTTGGACGCTTTGTCGGAGGAGCTGCGCGCGATCCGCCACAAGTTGGAGCAACATGACTTGTCACTGCACGAGATCAGCGCGGGCATTCGTCGGATCGACAAGTTCACGCTGGAAGCGTTCCAGCGCCTCAACAACGCTGAAACCGGGATGTTGCCGTCCCGCTACGCGGAGCCGTCGCCGGGGCGCCTGTCCAAGGAGGAGACTACCGAGCGGGCGCTGCAGGCGGCCCGGGAGCTGCAGCGCCGTGGCGAGCGCTTGACGCTGAAGGCCGTCGCCCGCAAGGCAGGTCTCCGCTACGCGCAAGTGGTTTATGCCTTTGGCCGCAAAGAAGAGTTGCTCAACAGGCTGGAAGAGGAGTTTGGGCAGGCAAGCGCCGACCGGACGGCGTAGCCGGCGGGCCTGGTATAGGCTTGGAATGGGCGCAGGCGCTCCGCCTCCCGTGCACGCGCCGGCGTTGGGCCGGGCTTTGGGGAGCCCAACGACTTTGCCGATGGATGGTCCGCAGGTCGAGAGTCGCCTGCGGCCATTGTCTTTTTCGGCCGCGTTGGACAGCCTCCCGCCGCGTGTTTAGGCGCAGACTACTTCTCGGGCGCCAGGACGTCCAGGTCCAGGGATTCCAGGTAGCGGACGACTTCGCGGGTGATCTCGCTGGGCGTCGACGACCCGGCCGTCACCGCCACGCGGCGCACGCCCCGCAGCCATTCGAGGTCGATGTCCGCGACGCTGTCGATGAGGCGGGCGGGCCGGCCGGCGATTTCCTGCACCACCTGGACGAGGCGGTTGGAGTTGTTGCTCCGCTTGTCGCCGACAACCAGCACCAAATCCGCGTGGCGGCCCTGCTCCACGGCGGCTTCCTGCCGCTCTTGGGTGGCCAGGCAGAGGTCGTTGTAGACCTCGGCATGTGGGAAGCGCTCAAGAATGTAATTGATGACGCGCTCTGTGTCCCACTTGCTCAGGGTAGTCTGGGTGGTGACCGCGATTTTGGCCGCGTCGACTTGCAGCTCGTCCACATCCGCCTCGGTTTCAATGAGGTGGACGCTCTCCGGCGCCTCGCCGATGACGCCTTCGGGTTCGGGATGCCCCCGCTTGCCGATGTAGAGGATGGTGTAGCCCAGTGCGGCGAGCTCCCGCACGAGGGCGTGGGTACGGGTCACGTCCGGGCACGTGGCGTCGATGCAGTAAAGGCCCTTCTCCTTAGCCTTGCGCTTGACCGCAGGCGACACCCCGTGAGCGGTGAAGATCACGGTGCCGCCCGTTACCTGGTCCAAAAGCGCCTCTCGGTCCGGGCCGTCCAGGGAAATGATGCCGTATTGCTCCAAGGACGCGACCGCATGGCGGTTGTGCACGATCGCGCCCAGGATGTGCACGGGCTTGGGAACGTACGGATCCAGCGCGGCCTTCTTGGCCAGGTTGATCGCGTCGACTACGCCGTAGCAATAGCCGCGCGGGCTGATCTTGATGACTTCCACGGGCGATTCCCCCATAAGGGCAATTCCCTTACCGTTGCACCATTACCCATGCGCGGGCCGCATTCCTGCCTTGGCGGCGGCTTCAGGGGATGGGGCTGGTTGGCGCAGGTGCCAGTGGAATGTGAGTCAATAGTACTGGGGCATTCCCCGATTGCGGTGGATCGTGCGGATACGAATTGAAAGGATGGATGGCGCGAGCCGTAAAGGCCCCGGGCGGTACCGCCCGGGGCGCGGGGCTGGAAAAAGAAGGGACGAGAAGCCGGTCTTCCGAACGTGTTGTATCGGCCAAAAACACCACAGGAAGGGGCTTCTCGTCATGAACGAACTTCGCAAGCAACTCGGCTTTTCCCTGCAAGAACTGGAGGCCGGGCTTTTCACGTGGATGGCTCGCCAATTTGCCGACGTGCTGGTGAAGGCCTTGGAGCAAATCGACGGTTGGCTGGCCGAACAGCGGGACCGGCGTCGCTTTCGCATGCGGGACATGCAGCCACGCACGCTGCAGACGCTGTTTGGCGTCGACCTCACGTTTCGCCGCCGAAGATACCTGGATCGGCAGACGGGC
>LZRQ01000106.1 GCA_002159155.1 Firmicutes bacterium ZCTH02-B6 | reverse complement strand
GGTGGATGCCCAGGGCGTATCCGTCGGTGCGGGAAATCTCAACCTGAGTCAAATTCCGGGCCGGTCCCAGGATGCGGACACCCGCGATGCAGCCCTTCGGGCCCACAAGGGTGACGGTTTCCTCGGCGGCAAACTGCCCGGGCTGGGACAGATCCCGCAGCACGCGCAGCTCGTAACCCGGGCCAAACAAACGTTCCAAATCCTCCTGCGACACGTGGACATGCCGGGCCGACACGCCCACGGGCACCTTGCCGAGTATCGCCCCTGTTGGCATTTCGGATCCCTCCGATTTCCATAGTACCCCGTGCTAGCGTGAGCCCAGGAGCGGGCGCCTCTACTTTCGGGACAACGGACGACCCGCGCCGACCGGGATCGCTGCGGGCAGCTCGGCAACAGCCGTGACGTTGACGGCCCAGCGGCCCAACGATAGGCTAGTAACGGAACAATACGGTGTGCAGCTGCTGCCGCCCGGTACCGAGGTGAACCAATTGCACCACGCAAGCTACGGTCGCCGGCTCCTCCCCACCCTTTTCATTGGGGACGCCCTCGTCGTCCTATTGTTCGTCGCGCTAGGGCAGTTCTCCCACCTGACGTGGAGCGGCCTCGTTGCCCTCTTTCCCGCCTCGTTCCCGTTTCTCCTTGCCTGGGTCTTGTGGGGGTTGATCCTCGGCACGTTTCGGGCCCAGACGTTGAGAAGCATCGCCGCAGCCGCGAAAAGCGCCTTGCTCGCCTGGGCGCTGGCCGCGCCTACCGGTGTACTGGTGCGCATGGCGTTGCTGGGCCGTGTTTCCCACTGGTCATTTTTCCTCACCGCCTTCGCCTTTGGCGGCGCGATGCTTGTCGTGTGGCGGGCTATTGCGGCTTGGATTGCCAGCCGGCGGTAGACTCACACCGGCACCTGCTGGTCATTTCCCTGTGCTTGTTCTGTGAGCGGCCCTGTTTCGTGGGCCTTTCGACGATTGCTTGTCAGGATGGCGGGCCGACCAGGGGAGAGCCTGGAGGATAAAAAAATGGCAGGGGAGACAGGACTCGAACCTGCAGCCCCCGGTTTTGGAGACCGGTGCTCTGCCAGTTGAGCTACTCCCCTGCGCCATGCGGCAGTGTCAGTATACCACGGTCCGGGGCTTTGGTCAAGGTTTCACGGCGTCCCGGGCTCACTCCACGGATTGCCGGCGCTCGACGATGCGCAGCGAGTAGTCGGGCACTCCCTCTAGCACGAGCCGCACACGGGCCGCGTCAAAGTAGTTAAATTCGATCGCGACCCGTTCCGTCCCGACGCGGATGACGTTTCCGGAGCGCAGGATCGGAGCGCCCACCGCGACTTCCAGGGATTCGGCCATGTATGCCGTTGCCGGGACGACGTCCAGCGTTCGCTCGTCAAAGACTACTGCCCCGGGTTCCCCAAGCCCCAGGGTTTCCCGTAGCGGACGTTCGTCAGTCAGGACCAACTCGCTCACCGTCAGGTCCCGACTGGTCACCACCTGGTTCACATACAGTGGCCGGCCGTTAACCACTCTCACCCGGCTTACTTCCAACAGGGGCGCCGTAGGGGGGACACCGAGCCACTCCGCAAGTTCGGGGTCACTGACCTGTGTCACCCGTATGCGTACGGTTTCGAGTCGCTTGCCCGCTGCGGCTAACGCGTTGACCAGCCCCGTCCCACCGCGCGCGACGCGGATGTCGAGGCCGAGCCGACGCTCCATCTGGCGGGCGTAGCTTCGCCGCAGCGCCAGCAGGGATAGTCCTGCCTCGGAGAGGATCGTGCGGACGTAACGCGGGGTCGTCCCGACCTGAGCGGCGATTTCGTCCACGCTCATGAAGGGATCGGTCTGGGCGAACCGGATCACCTGATCCTTCTTCCGGCCCCGCCGCCTGGTCGCTCGGCCAGCACGGCCGTCGGTGGACGTGTCGGTGGACGTGTCCGTGTACGCGCCGGCCCCTTTGGTCGCGGGCGGGGCACCGTTGAAGGCGCCGTTGCGCTGACTGCTATCTGCCATGGCTTCCCCGCGCCCCCATTGAACGGTATACACAATACACTGTTGTCCAGAGCTGTTTGTAGGGTAACTTTTGTCCCGAGTTGGCAGGTATTCCTCCCGAGAACAAGAATTTTAGTCCGGACACAAAGTTCTGTCTATGGAGGGGGGAGGCTATCCCGCGGGTCGGCGCTGAGCGTTGGCGTCGGCGGCGGGGGTACCGGGCAGAGTCAACACATAGGCGTTCGGCCGCCGGAAACGCGGGCAATTGCAGTCATTCCAACAAACGTCCAGGAGGTGGAGTTGGCATGGCACGGAAGTTGCCGATTGGGTACTGCCTTGCCCTGGTGGTTGTGCTGGCACTGGCGGCGAGTGCAGGGGCCCAGACCCGGACGGGTGCCTGGGTGGACGAGGTGATCGTTATCGAAGAAGCGACACCTGCCGCGGCTATCACCCGTCTGGAAGTCGGCGAGTTTGACGTTTACGCTTTCACCATCTCGGACCCGGCCCTGTTTGCACGCACCGAGGCGTCCCCGTTCCTGACCTACAGCCGTTCTTTCGGTTCCTATAACGAGTTGACGTTCAACCCCTACGGGCCCGAGTTCAACGATGGCCGCCTCAACCCGTTCTCGGTTCCCCGCATCCGTGAGGCCATGAACTGGCTCATCGACCGGGACTACATCGTCAACGAGATTATGGGCGGCATGGCCGTGCCCAAGTTCTTCCCCATCACGGCCGCGTTCCCGGATTATGCTCGGTATGCGGACACGGCCCGGGCCCTCGAGCTTAAGTACGCCTACGATCCCGAGCGGGCTCGCGCCGTCATTACCGAAGAGATGGAGAAGCTGGGCGCCCAACTGGTCAACGGCGTGTGGCATTATAAGGGCAGCCCGGTCGAGATCACGGCCCTCATCCGCATCGAGGACGAGCGGCGAATCATCGGCGACTACGTCTCCAACCAACTGGAGGATCTGGGTTTCGTCGTCAACCGGCTTTACCGCACCGCGGCCGAGGCGTCGCCGTTGTGGCTGACGGCCGACCCGGCTGAGGGCCGCATGCACTTCTACACCGGCGGCTGGGTCACCACCGCTGTCGACCGCGACCAGGGCAGCAACTTCGACTTTTTCTACACGCCGCGCGGCGAGGCGACGCCACTCTGGATGGCCTACACGCCCGCGTCGGAGTTTGACGCGGTCGCCGATCGGCTGGGCCGCAACGACTTCACCTCCCTGGAAGAGCGCGGCGGGTTGTTCCGCCGAGCCCTGGAGCTGGCCCTGGAGGACTCCGTCCGCCTGTGGCTCGTCGACCGCCAGTCCTTCACGCCGCGGCGCTCTGACGTGGTCGTCACCGCAGACCTCGCGGCCGGCGTCGCGGGCGCCCAGTTGTGGGCTCCCACCATCCGCAAGGTGAATCAGGTCGGCGGCACCGTGCGCGTCGGCTTGCCGAGCGTGTTGACCGAGCCGTGGAATCCGCTGGGCGGTACCAACTGGGTCTATGACGCCATGTTGTACCGGGCGACCGGCGAAGACGGCATCGCCTTTGACCCGTACACGGGCTTGACCTACCCGTGGCGTATCGAACGGGCGGAAGTTTACGTCAAGGAAGGCCTGCCGGTCTCCAAGACCCTGGACTGGGTCGACCTGCACTTCGTGCCCGAGATCCAGGTCCCCGCGGACGCGTGGATAGACTGGGATCCGGTGGCGCAGCGGTTCATCACCGTTGGCGAGAAGTATCCCGAGGGCTTGACCGCCAACCGGAAGTCGGTGGTCTATTATCCGGCCGACTTCTTTGACAAGGTCAAGTGGCACGATGGCAGCCCGATCTCTGTGGGCGACTTTGTCATCGGCCTCATCCTCGAGTTTGACCGCGCCAACCCCGACAGCCCGGTCTATGACGAGTCCGCCGTGCCGTCACACCAGTCGTTCCTGCTGTCATTCCGGGGCGCGCGGATCACTTCCACCGATCCGCTCGTCATTGAGTACTACAGCGACACCTTTGGTCTCGATGCCGAGTGGAGCGTGACAACGCTCTATCCGTACTACAGCTACGGTCCTGGCGCCTGGCACAACCTGACCCTCGGCCTGTTGGCAGAGGCCAACCAGGAGACGGCCTTCACGTCGGCCAAGGCGACCCAACTGGGCGTGGACTACCTCAACATGATCGCCGGCGAGACGGTGGGTATCCTGGCCAAGTACCTCGACCAGGCCAGCGCTTCCAACTACATCCCCTATGCCCCGACGCTGGGCCAGTACATCTCGGCGGACGAGGCGCGGCAGCGCTGGAGCAACCTGAGCCGCTGGTACCAGGAGAAGGGCCACTTCTGGCTCGGCACCGGCGTGCTGTATCTGGAGCGGGCCTATCCCGTGGAGAAGACCGCTCACCTCAAGCGGTTTGAGCTCCATCCCGACCCGGCGAATCGTTGGGACATCTTTGCTGAACCCATGATCGCTGAGGCCGACGTGGAAGGCCCGGCCCGGGTCACCATCGGCGGCCGCGCCAGGTTTGACGTCTGGGTGACCTTCGAAGGCGAGCCGTACCCGGGTAACCTCATCAGCGAGGTTAAGTACCTAGTCATCGACTCTCGCGGTGAGGTGGCACTGGTCGGCACCGCGGACTTCGTCGCCGACGGCCTGTACGAGGTCAACCTGACACCGGAGCAGACCAGCCAGTTGGCCGCTGGTTCGAACCGCCTGGAGGTCGTGGTGGTGCCTATCCCGGTGAGCGTTCCGACCTTCGAGTCGGCCACCTTCGTCACCACGCCTTAAGGCAAACGACGGGCGACCGCAGGGGCGTCTGCCCCTGCGGTCGCTGCTGTCCGCTAAGTCTGTTACCGTCAGGTGACCGAAGGAGGTCGGCCATGGCCGCGACCCAAGCGCCGAGCATGCAGTCGCCTGCGTCCGTCGGGACGCAAAGCCACACCAGCGCCGCACTGCGGATTATCCGCTATACGCTGACACGGCTTATCGCTCTGTTCCTCACCACCGTCGTCGGTGTATACCTGACCATCCTCATCGCCAACATGGGTGGTCACGTCGACGAGATTCGCCGGGCGACTATCCGGGAAGGCCTTGCAATTGCCATCGGCATGAGTCCCGAATATGCCCAGTTGACTCCTGCCCAGAGGCGGCAGCTGGTCGAAGAGCTCGCCCAGATCGAATTCAAACGTCTCGGTCTCGACCAACCGTTCATCGTCCGGAGCTTCCGCTACCTAGGCAACGCGCTGGTCCTCAACCTTGGCCGCGCTGAACAGCTCACCAGCGACAGCGGTTCTAGTCTGGTCCGTAACATTATTCTCGAGCGACTTGTGCCGACATTGTTACTGACGGCCACGTCGTTCTTCTTCCTGTTTTTTGTGTCGGTATTTGCGGCGCTCGGCTTGTCCCGGCGCTACGGGAGTTTCCTGGACCGGCTGAGTGTCGCGCTTGCTCCCTTGTCCGCGGCGCCATCGTGGTTTTACGGCATCTTTCTTATCTTGATATTCGCCGCGGTGCTGCGCTGGCTGCCGTTTGGCGGTATGGTGGATGCGCCCCCGCCGCCGTCTCGATGGGCGTATTTCCTGAGTGTGCTGAAGCACCTCGTCTTGCCCGTGGGTGCGGTCGTTCTCAGCTCGATCTTCATCGGTATCTACAGCTGGCGAACGTTCTTCCTCATCTATTCCAGCGAAGATTACGTCGACATGGCCCGGGCCAAGGGCCTCCCCGCGCGGGCCATCGAGCGGAGATACATCCTTCGCCCGAGCTTACCCTACATCATCACGTCTTTTGCCCTATCGCTCATCACCTTGTGGGGCGGCTCGATCATCCTAGAGCAAGTCTTCAACTGGCCGGGCCTCGGCCGGCTCTTGTACCAAGCGATCCAGCTTTATGACACGCCGATTATTGTGGGTGACACGATTATCTATGCCTACCTCCTGGCGATAACGGTATTTGTGCTGGACTTCGTGTATGCGCTGGTCGATCCCCGGGTCAAGGTCGGCGACTCAGGGGGTCGATCCGCATGACGTGGCTTCGCAGCAATATCAAACTTCTGACCGGCTATCCGTCGGCCGTCATCGGCTTGGTTATCATCTTTTTGTTAGTGGCTTTAGCCATTTATGCGGTGGTAACGATGCCGCTTCAAGAGGCCATCACCTTGTGGCGGGCAGGCGAAGGCATCTGGCAGGACACACCGCGCAACGCAGCCCCGGCATGGCTCAACCTGTTCCGGCGCGAAAAACTCCCGGTAACGCAGGTGTTTGACAGCACCCAATTGCCCGAAGCCAAGACTCGCCAGGACCTGGGTGGGGGCTTAACGGAAATTCGCATCGTGTTCCCCTTCGAGTTCAACTACGACGGTTTTCCGCAGGAAATCAACATTTTTACAACGGCCACCTTCCGACAGTCCCGCCCGAATTTGAACATGACCTGGATAACGCCCGACGGGCGGGAAATTCCGTTGGGCAACGCCACGCTGCGAGCCACCGAGTCGTTTAGACTCAGTCAGGATACCCGCCTCACCCGACGCCTGGGCGGCCGTTCGGCGGAGATCGGGCTGTTTGCGGACCCGAACTTGTCGACGCCACGGGTACTCAAAGGGACATATCAACTGGTCCTCGAAGGGCTCGTGTTTGAAGAAGGCGCCGACATCGACGCGAAGCTGGTTGTCTATGGACAGTTGCATGGGCTGGCCGGCACCGACCACTTGCGCCGGGACCTCATGGTTTCCCTGCTCTGGGGGACGCCCATTGCGCTTGCCATGGGCTTTGTCGCGGCGGTCGGCGCAACGGTGTCCACCATGGTCATCGCCGCCATCGGTACGTGGTACGGCGGATGGATCGACGGGCTCATCCGGCGTATCACCGAGGTGAACCTGATTTTGCCCATCCTGCCCATTCTCATCATGATCGGAACGCTGTACAGCCGCAGCTTGGCTGTGATCATGGGCCTGTTTGTGCTGCTCAGCATCTTCAGCGGCGGCATCTTGACGTACCGGGCGCTGTTCTTACAGATCAAGGAGGCACCCTACATCGAAGGAGCGCGGTCCTATAGCGCGAGCAACATGCGGATCGTCTTCCGGTACATGGTGCCCCGGGTCCTGCCTGTTCTGATCCCGCAGTTTGTGACCTTGATCCCCTCTTTTGTCTTTCTCGAAGCCAACTTGGCCGTGCTGGGCCTCGGTGACCCGCTCTTGCCTACCTGGGGCAAGGTGCTGTGGGAGGCAGAAGCCAACGGCGCTCTCTTCAACGGTCACTATTACTGGGTGTTGGCGCCATCGGTCATGCTCCTTATAACGGGCCTCGGCTTTTCGATGCTGGGTTTCACCTTGGACCGTATCTTCAATCCGCGACTCAGGGGACTGTAGATGATGGAAGCCAACGGTTTCTTGCGCGTCGAAGACCTCATTTTGCATTTCCGTACGGCCCAGGGAACCGTGCAGGCCGTGGACGGGGTAAACTTTTCCCTATCCCGCGGTCGCACCATGGTCATTATCGGGGAGTCCGGATCGGGCAAAAGCTCGCTGGCCAAGGCCATCCTGCGCCTGCTCCCCCGCAACGTGCAAGACTACCGGGGACGGGTTGTTCTCAATGGTCAGGATGTGATGGCCTTGAGCGAAGAGCGCTTCCGCCGCGAGATCAGGTGGACGAGGATGGCCCTCGTCCCACAGGCCGCGCAAAACTCGCTCAACCCCGTCCTGCGCATCGAGGAGCAGGTGTCCGAACCGCTCCTGACGCACAACCGTGTTCCCAGCCGTGAGGCCGCGATGGAAAAGGTGCGCCATGCTTTCCGGTTGGTGGGCTTGCCGGTGGACTTCTTGTCCCGGTATCCCTTTGAGTTGAGCGGCGGCATGCGCCAGCGCACGGCCATCGCGATGGCGCTGGTGACGGAACCGGACCTGATCGTGCTGGACGAGCCGACATCGGCCTTGGACGTGCTCACGCAGGCCAACCTGATGAACGTGCTCAAACGCATTAAGCGTGAGTTTGGTACGACCTTCATCCTGATCACCCACGACATCGCGACGGCCAGTGACTTGGCCGACGATGTGGCGGTGATGTACGCCGGCCAGGTGGTGGAACGGGCCAGTGCGGAACGCTTCTACCGGGAGCCGCTGCACCCTTACTCAAAGAAGCTGATGGCCAGCGTCCCGACCCTCAAGCAGGACAAGCAGCTCGAATTCATTCCCGGGCGGCCTCCGAGTCTGATCAACCCGCCCAAGGGTTGCCGGTTCGCGGATCGGTGCCCGGCCCGCTTTGCGCGCTGCGCCGAAGACCCGCCTCCGGCGGCGGTGGACGGCCGGCAGGTCAAGTGTTGGCTGTACCACTGAACGGGCTTGACTTTTTATGGGCGGGGAGAGACGACGATGAGCAACCACGACGTGCTATTGGCCGTTGAGGACCTGCATACGTGGTTTGAAATCCGGCGCTTCGGCTTTTTTCGGGTCGGCAACGTGCGGGCCGTGGACGGCGTCAGCTTTGTGCTCCATCGCGGCGAGGCGGTAGCCGTCGTCGGGGAAAGCGGCTGCGGCAAGAGCACATTGGCCCGTACGATCCTTGGTCTGTACACGCCCACCAAGGGGCGCATTCTTTTCGACGGAGAGGTCCTCGACACCAAGAACGACCGGGCGATGCGGGCCTACCGCGCCCAAGTCGGTTATGTGCAACAAGACCCTTTCGGCGCCTTACCGCCATTCATGGACGTTCAGCGCATCTTGGACGAACCGCTGGTCATCAACGGGCTAAAAGACCGGGCGACGCGCAACGCTCGCATCCGTCAGGCTCTGGAGGATGTGCGCCTGACGCCAGTGGACGACTTCCTGGGCAAGTTCCCCCACCAGTTGAGCGGGGGCCAGCAGCAACGGCTCGTCATCGCCCGGGCCATCATCTTGCAGCCGAAGCTGATCGTGGCGGACGAACCGGTTTCCATGTTGGACGCGTCCGTACGGGTGGAGATCTTGCAGCTGCTCAGGCGTCTGCAAGAAACGTACGGGATCAGCATTATCTACATTACCCACGATTTGTCCACGGTGAGGTTTTTCTCTGAGCGCATCTTTGTGATGTACGGTGCGAAGATCATCGAGCAGGCCCGCACGCGGGATTTGTTGGACAGTCCGCAACATCCATACACCCGCGCCCTGCTCAATGCCATCCCGGATCCGGACCCCGACAACGCCCACCGTTTCAGGGAGGTGCCTGCCGGCGAGCCGCCGAGCCTGATGAATCCGCCATCCGGCTGCCGGTTCCACCCGCGCTGCCCGGCGGTCATCAAAGGCGTCTGCGATGTCAACGTGCCGCCTGATGTGCAACTCGAGCCGGCTCACCAGGTGGCTTGCTGGTTGTATAAGGACCATGTCCAACAGCAGAGCGCTTAAGTTTATCGTCATCGGCGGGCTGCTCGTGGTAGGCGGTTGGCTTACGATCCTGCTGATGACCATGCGGATCTTGCCGCTTAGTTACCTCTTGGCCTTCCTATCGTACGCCTGCTCCCTCGGGGGGCTTGCGGCAGGACTGCTTGGCCTGCTCATGTACGTCCGGCTGCGGTGACGCCCGGGACAGGTTCCCGGGCCTTTTTTGCCGAACCAATAGCCCCAGCGGCACGAGCAGGAGGTGTCTTCCCGATGAGCGACGACAAGCCGCGCCGGCCCGTGCGCGGCTACACGCTGGAAACGCTGGCGGTTCATGGTGGTCAGGCCCCGGACCCGACCACGGGAAGCCGGGCCGTCCCCATCTATCAGACGACGTCATACGTTTTTCACGACACTCGGCACGCCCAGGAGCTTTTCGCCCTCGACGAGGCCGGGAATATCTACACACGTATCGGCAATCCCACCGTGGATGTGCTGGAAAAGCGCGTCGCGCAGCTGGAG
Source organism: Firmicutes bacterium ZCTH02-B6 (assembly GCA_002159155.1). Classification (GTDB taxonomy): domain Bacteria; phylum Bacillota; class Limnochordia; order Limnochordales; family ZCTH02-B6; genus ZCTH02-B6. The sequence goes on along the minus strand of LZRQ01000106.1, from coordinate 1,938 downwards.
GGCGGCGTCGCCGGGGTGGCCTTTGCCAGCGGCCAAGCGGCGATGACCGGGGCAATCCTCACCATCGCGGGCGCCGGGGACGAGATCGTGGCGTCGGCGCATCTGTACGGCGGCACCATCACGTTGTTTGCCTCCACCCTTGCGCAGCTAGGCATCACCGTCAAGTTCGTCGATCCGTCCGATCCGGACAATTTCCGCGCCGCGATCACTGAACGCACTAAGGCCATCGTCGCGGAAACCATCGGCAACCCCCGGTTGTCGATCCTGGACATTGAGACGGTGGCCAAGATTGCCCATGAACACGGCATCCCCCTCATCGTGGACAACACTTTTGCCACGCCCATGTTGTGCCGGCCCATCGAATGGGGCGCCGATATCGTGGTGCATTCGGCCACCAAGTGGCTCGGAGGCCACGGCACGTCCATTGGCGGCATTGTGGTGGATGGCGGGCGTTTCGACTGGGGCAACGGCCGCTTTCCGTTGCTGACGGAACCCGATCCGACCTATCACGGCTTGCGCTTTTTCCACGAGTTTGGGACGCTCGCCTTCGCGACGCGTCTGCGCACCCGTTTCCTGCGGGACATGGGCCCGTGCATGAGCCCGTTCAACGCCTTCCTCATCCTGGTCGGCGTGGAAACGCTGCATGTCCGCATGGAGCGCCACTGTGAAAACGCCTTGGCCGTCGCCCAGCACCTTGAGGACCATCCCGCGGTCTCATGGGTCCTGTATCCAGGACTGCCCAGTCATCCCCAGCACGACCTGGCGCGGAAGTATCTGCAGCGCGGGTACGGTGCGATGGTCGTCTTTGGCATCCGCGGCGGCGTGGAGGCCGGCGCCCGCCTCATCGACCGCTCGGTGCTCTGGTCGCACCTGGCCAACGTGGGCGACGCGAAAAGCCTGATTATCCACCCCGCCAGCACTACCCACCAGCAGTTGTCTCCGGCGGAGCAAGAGCGCGCGGGCGTCAGTCCGGACCTGGTCCGGCTGTCCGTAGGGCTTGAAGGTGTAGCGGACCTCATCTCGGAGCTCGACGATAACCTTTACATGGCTACCGGCTTGGGTCGGCCGGGCGAACCGATTCTCAATAGCGAGACCGTCATTCGCCGTGTCGCCGGCAATGCTACGGTCCCAGCCGAAGACGGCAGCGGCCGGCGGCGGGCACAGGTCATTGCGGTGGTGGGCCTTTCTCCGGATCCCGGACGGCCCAGCTACCGCGTGGCACGGAAGCTGCAGCGCATCGGGTACAAAATCATCCCGGTCAACCCCCGAGGCGGTACCATCTTGGGGGAGCAGGTGTATGCGAGCCTGCAGGAGGTGCCGGTGCCCGTGGATGTCGTGCAGGTGTTCCGGGCCCCGGAGGCTGCACCCGGCGTTGCCCGGGAAGCGGCACAGCTGCCTGGACGGCCGGTGTTTTGGCTGCAGGAAGGCATCGAGAGCCAAGAGGCAGCTGAGATCGCCGCCGGCGCGGGCTTGCCCGTCGTCATGAACCGGTGCCTGTGGAAAGAGGTACAACGCCTGCAAGGTTCCATCGCGACGTACTTGACGAAGGTAGAGGCGTCGTCGTGAATCCCGGCAAGGAGGTGAAACGGGTGTCGGAGGCGGTCATCACCGTGCGGGACAACGGCCCCCTGCGGGTCACCGGGCCAGTGGTCCTGGAGGACGCGGAGGGCAACCGCTTTGAGACCAAGGAGCAGTTTTTCCTTTGCCGCTGCGGCATGTCCAAAAACAAGCCGTTCTGTGACGGCTCACACAAGCAGGGATTCGACAGCGCCCCGCGCGCGAAGTAGCTAAAACGTCGGCCCGGCCCGCAACTTACGGGCCGGGCCGGTTGGCTTCATCGTCCGTGTCCAGTGGGACCACGTCTCCCGTTGTCAGCTCGCCACGCCCAGCACGCCGCCGAGTGCACCGGCAAGAAAACCGTACGCCGCTGCTTTAAGC
>LZRQ01000105.1 GCA_002159155.1 Firmicutes bacterium ZCTH02-B6 | reverse complement strand
CCCTTGCGGTTGCTTTCCTTTCACAGGTGGCGGGGAGCGCTGGGCTGTTGGCGGCGGTCTTGCTGATGGATGAGGGGCCTAGCCGTGGGGCCTTAGCATGGGGCACCGCGGCCGGCGTTACCACCAGCCTTGCGTTTGTCCTCTACCTGCGGGGCTTGAGCCGGGGGCAGATGGGTCCCGTCTCCACCTTGGCGGCGGTATGGACCGCCCTCGTGCCCTTTGCTGCGGGGCTGTTGCAGGGGGAAAGGCCGGGCGGCTGGGCCCTGCTGGGGGCAGCAGCCGTTTTGCTGGGGGCGCTCTTGGTGTCCGGCGGTCAAGGAGCGCCGGCCAGGCGCACCAGCCGGGGCGCGGTGCTCGGCAAACGCCGTTGCGCCGGCTGGCGGCAGCTCCTGCGTCCCGGCGTCTGGGAGGGCACGCTGGCCGGGATCGCCTATGGCACGGGCTTCATCATGCTCCAGCAGGCCGGGCCCGGGGGCGCGGTCTGGCCGGCGTTGGCGTCGACCGTGGTGTCCGCCGTGCTCACGGGGGCCATCGCCTGGGCCGTTCGGGCCGCGCTCGTCCCCGATGTGCGCGCCTGGCCGCTGGCCGCCGGCATGGGTATTTTGCACGCGGTGGCGACGGTTTCTCTGGTCATGGCGGTGCAAACCGGCATGCTCTCACTCGTCTCCGTGGTGGCCTCCATGGGGCCGATCCCGACCACCCTTTTGGCGTGGCTCCTGCTGCGGGAAACGCTCAAGCCATCCCAGTCGTGGGGTGTCGTCCTTAGCCTCTTGGGCGTCGCCCTGCTCACGATAGCCTAGCTGGGCAGCGCCCCGCGAGCGCTCCACACAATCCGGGAAAATTCCATGCTGCGTTGACAGCCGCGCGCGGCGCGTATTAGCATCATATGGAACGACCGTATGATCGAATGGGACGACCGCGTGATAGAGGGGTAGGATGCGATTGCCCGACAGCCTGCGGGTGCGCCCGCAAGCGGCGCCGGTTAGACAGCAGACCCAAGAGAAGCTCCGCCAAGCTATCCTTGAGGGGCGATTCTTGCCGGGCCAGCGGCTGATCGAACGGGAGCTTTGCGAGTTGACCGGGGTGAGCCGGACCTCGGTGCGGGAGGCCCTCCGCCAGCTGGAGGCGGAAGGCCTCGTCAAGATTCTGCCCAACAAAGGGCCCGTGGTGGCTGAAATTAGCGCCGAGGACGCCAAGCACATCTATCAGGTCCGGGCGGCGCTGGAGGGCTTGGCTGGCCGGTTGTTCGCGCTCAACGCCAGCGCGCAAGAGGTGGAGCAGCTGGCGGAGGCGGTGGAGCGGCTGGCCGCAGCCTACGAAACCGGCGACATTAAGCAGATGCTGCAGGCCAAAAGCGAGTTTTACCACATCCTGCTGGAGGGGAGCGGCAATCCCCTGGTACGCTCCTTGCTCCAGTCGTTGCACGACCGGGTCAACTTCCTGCGGATCACCTCCTTGTCCGTTCCCGGGCGGCCAAAGGCCAGTTTGGCGGAAGTGCGGCGCATCCTCGACGCGATCCGCGCCCGGGACCCTGAACGGGCGTGGCAGGCGTGCGTCGAGCACGTCCACAACGCGGAAGCCGAAGCTGTACGGGAGCTCGCAGCGCGCGCCGGCGTACATCCCGGGCCCTGGCAGCAAGGCTCCAGCAACGGCGAGCCGTTGACGTAACGAGCCGGGATTGGCCCCGGAACTCGCATGTTCTTTCCCGTACCACCACTTATCCCGCGACTCACCCCGTCACTCATCCCGTCACTCATCCCGCAATGAGCCCGCACGGGCCAGCGGTCAACCGCAATTGCGAGCAGGGTGCCCCTCCTTTCTTGTAAGACGGTTTCGGAAAAATCGCGTCGATAGAGGTAACCGTTAGGGAGGATGGAAGTTTTGGGAGTCGTATTGTATGACAGTAATACAGTCATATCCCCTGGTGGGAATGGAACCGTCAGACGATGAGGAGAGGGTGACTGTTGGTGTCCAATAGCCGTTTTGAAGAGGGGTTGGCCGTCAGGCGCGCCGTGCTCGGCGAGGAGTATGTCAACCGAGCCATCGAGCAGGCTGACGACTTCACCAAGCCCCTCCAGGAACTGGTGACCGAATACTGCTGGGGCACCGTCTGGACCCGCTCCGGGCTGTCCCGCAAGACGCGCAGCCTCATCAATTTGGCGATGATCAGCGCGCTCAACCGGCCCCACGAGCTCAAGCTGCACGTAAAAGGGGCGCTGAGAAACGGCTGCACCAAGGAGGAGATCCGGGAGGTGCTCCTCCAGGTGGCCATTTACTGCGGCGTGCCCGCTGCCGTGGACAGCTTCCGCATCGCTAACGAAGCCATTAAGGAATTCGAAGCGTAGATCCGGGCAGGTGGAACAGGCGGTGCGCACCGTCGGCTTTGTCGGATTAGGAAAAATGGGCTGGCCCATGGCCGGTCGGTTGGTGGACGCAGGATTTCAAGTGAGCGTCTTTGATGCGAATGAAGCCGTGACGGCCCGGTTTGTCGAGGAACGGGGAGGCCGGCGGGCCGGCGATTTGCGCGACGTGGCCGCTGACTCCGATGTGGTTATCACTATGCTGCCCGACGGCGAGGTGGTGCGGCAGGTTGTCCTGGGAAGCGGGGGGCCGGATGGCCACCTGCTGGCGGGGATGCGCCCAGGCGCCATCCTGGTGGATATGAGTTCATCGGACCCGGTCGGAACCCGGGCTCTCGGGCAGATCTGCCGCGAGCGGGGAGTGGTCATGGTCGACGCCCCGGTTTCCGGTGGGGTGCCCCGGGCGGTGGCCGGGACGTTGGCCATCATGGCGGGGGGGAGAGCCGGACGTCATCGACAGGCTCGAGCCCATCTTCTCCGTCCTGGGACAGCGCGTGTTCCGGACCGGCCCCTTGGGGTCTGGCCACGCGATGAAGGCGCTCAACAATCTCGTCTCCGCAGCGGGCCTCATCGCGGCGGCCGAGGCGCTCCTGGTCGGGCGGGCCTTCGGCCTGGATCCCGGCACCATGGTCGACGTCCTCAATGCTTCCACCGGCCGCAACAACAGCACCGAAAACAAGTTCAAGCAGTACATCCTGTCCCGCACGTTCAACTCCGGTTTCACCCTTGACCTGATGCTCAAAGACTTGACCACGGCCGTCGACCTAGCCCGGAAAACCGGCACGCCGGCCCTCTTGGCCAACGCCTGCCGGGAGCTCTGGGCGGCGGCCCGGTCGGGCGTTGAGCAGGGGGCCGATCACACGGAAGTGGTCCGGTGGCTGGAGCAACTGGCCGGAGTGACGCTGGAACCGGGGGTGAAGGAAAGTGTATAACCGCTGGCGTGGCTGGCCGCGCCATGAGACACCGTCGCTGGAGCCGGGACGCGGTCCGTGGTTGGACCTTTCGCATCCACTCCGTGAAGACATGGCCCGGATCGCGTTTTTTCCCCAGCCGCGGATCCGCCGCATCATGAGCATGCCTGAAAAGCCGTTGAACGTAACCGAGATCCAGGTGGCTTGCCATGTGGGAACCCACGTGGACGCGCCTTTGCACTTCATCCCCGACGGCCCGGCTTTTCACGAGATTCCGCTGGACCGCCTCTACGGGCCGGGCGTCGTGTGGCAGTTGGATGTTCCCCGTAACGGGCTCATCACGCCGGCCGACCTGGAGCGGATGGATCCCGAACTCCGGCCGGGTGACATCCTCTTCCTGGATACCGGCTGGGCCCAGCACTTCGGCGACCCCGTTTACGACGAGCATCCCGCCCTCACCCCGGAGGCGGCCGAGTGGCTCGTGGCGCAGGGGGTCAAGATGGTCGGCGTGGATTTCGCGACGCCTGATCTTCCCGTACCGAGGCGCCCGCCGGATTTCGACTGGCCTGTGCATCACGTGCTGCTCAGCCAGGGAGTCCTTGTCGTCGAGCACCTGACCAATCTCCGGCCCCTGGCCGGGCAGCGAATCGAGGTGATGTGCCTAGCCCTAAACATCCACGGGGCGGACGGCGCCCCGGCTCGGGTCGTGGCGCGGCCCGCGCAGCTGTCGGATTCAGACCGTTGAGCACTGGGGAAGGGTTTCAGTTGATGCGCCGTGTGTTGTTGTTCGTCCTCGCTGTCGTGATGGCTTTGACGCCGGCCGCCGCAACCTTCGCCCAATCCACCGTACGCATCGGCGTCGTGCTGCCGCTGACCGGGTCGCAGGCTGCGTTTGGACAGGCGTCTCTCAACGGCATCCAGCTTGCCGTTGACCTGATCAACGAGGCCGGCGGCGTTCAGGGGCTCGGCGGCGCCAAGCTGGAGGTGGTCGTGGCCGACGCGGGCAGCGACCCCACCACCGCGGCGTCGGTTACCCAGCGGCTGGTGTCGCGGGATCGGGTCGTCGCCGTTCTTGGCGCCTTCGCCAGCTCCCTCAGCCTGGCCGCATCCGAAGTGACGGAGCGCAATCGGGTGCCGTTCCTGACCATGTCCTTCACCGATATCCTGACCCAGCGAGGCTTCCGGTACCTGTTCCAGGTCGTTCCCAAGGGAACTGTCATTGGCGCTGCCCAGATGCGCTACGCCGTGGAGATCGGGAAAGCCATGGGCCATGACGTGCGACGGGTGGCCATCGTGTTTGAGGATACGGCCTACGGGTCGTCCAACGCGGATGGCCTCGTCGCGGAGGCGGAGCGGCTCGGCCTTGAGGTTGTCCTCAACGAACCGTATCCGGCCGGCTTGACCGACGCCACGCCGGTGGTGCAAAAGATCCGTAACGCCCGTCCCGACATGGTGTTTCCCGTGTCCTACTTCACCGATGCGGTGCTAATCATTCGCTCCATGCGCCAGGCTGGCCTCGACATCCCGGTGGTCGGCGGCGCGGCTGGCTACGTGATCCCCGAGTTTTACGACGCCTTGGGCGAGTACGCGGAAGGCATTTTTAGCATCAACACGTCCAACTACGACCACTACGGCGATCTCGGCCGCCTCTACCGCGAGCGGCACGGCCAGTTCATGACCCATGAGGCGTTTGAACACGCGGTGCTTGTTTACGCCCTGGTGGAGGCCATGAACCAGGCCCGGTCCGCTGATCCCGCACGGGTGAGCGAGGCCTTGCGCAGCCTCGAGCTGACCAGCTACCCGGTGAGCGGGCTGCCCGGCGGCGGCATCCGCTTTGACGAAACCGGGCTCAACGTGATGACCTATCCCGTGATGGTTCAGTGGCAAAACGGCGAGCTGGTGACCGTGTGGCCAGCGTCCGACGCTCTGGGCCAGCCGGTTTGGCCTGAATAACTCGGGTGCGGTGGGCGGCGGGGTGCGACCCCGGCGCCTTGAGCCCCCAAAGGAGGTACGACCGGGTGGTCGAAGTCCTCGAGGCGATCGCAAACGGGGTGCTGGTCGGCGGCGTATACGCCATCATCAGCGTCGGCCTGACGCTGGTATACGGCATCATGGATATCGTGAACTTCGCCCAGGCCGACTTCCTGATGCTCGGGATGTTTGCGGCGTACCTCTGCGCGCAATTCCTGGGCTTGGACCCCGTCCTGTCGTCGATTCTCGTCTTTCCCGTCATCTTTTTGGTCGGCGCCCTGGTGCAGCGGGGACTTGTACAGCGGGTGCAAAAGGCGCCCATCGTTTCCCAGATCTTCCTGACAGTGGGCTTGTCGCTGGTGCTGCAGAGCCTCATGCAAATGATCTTCGGCGCCAACTTCCGGTCGGTGACCACTTCCTACCAGACCAAGGCCATCTCGGTGGGCCCCCTCAACTTGTCGGTCCCCTACGTGCTGGCCTTCCTGGCATCCGCCGTCATGGCGCTGGCTTTGTGGCTGTTTCTTGAGCGCACAGACCTGGGCCGCTGCATGCGCGCTACCGCGCAAAACCGCGTCGCAGCTACGTTAGTGGGCATTGACCCGTCCAAGATGTACTTGGTCGCGTTCGGCATCGGCACTGCGCTTGCGGGTATGGCCGGAGCGGTCATCCTGCCGTACGCGTACGTGTTTCCCACCGTAGGCCACCAGTACGCCCTGATCATGTTCACCGTCGTCGTGCTGGGAGGGCTCGGCAACGTCCTCGGTTCGCTGGTCGGGGGGCTATTGGTGGGCGTCATTCACTCGGTGAGCGCGGTGTTCCTGCCCACGCAGCTGCAGAACCTCGTGGTGTTCATCATTTTCATTCTCACGCTGACCTTTAAACCCACCGGGTTAGTGGGGAGACGAGCGGCATGAAAAACGCGAAGAATGCCCGCCCGACACAGCGCTTGAGCCCATGGGGCTTGCTCGCTTTCGCCGCACTGCTGCTGCCGCCGCTGGTGCTGGAAAACAACGGCTACCTTCTGCGGGTGGCTACCCTCACCTTGATGTACGCGGGGCTCGGCGGCGCCTGGAACCTGCTGGGCGGGTTCGCCCAGCAGATCTCCCTCGGCCACGCGGCCTTTTTTGGGCTTGGGGCCTATACGTCTACCATCCTCCTCCGGGATCTCGGGCTTTCGCCTTGGATTGGTATGCTGGTCGCGGCGGCCCTGGCGGGGCTGGCCAGTTTGATCATCGGGATCCCTACGTTTCGCTTGCGAGGCCACTACTACGCCCTGGGCACCTTGGCCTTCGCCGAAGTGCTCCGGATCCTCTTTTTGTACTTCCGCTCGTTTACGGGCGGCGCCATCGGGCTCTCGGTGCCCTATATGGGCGACTCATTCTGGTACTTCCAGTTTTACGGAAACCGGCCCTACTACGTCGTCGCTCTGGCCATGCTGGCCGTGACCATGTATCTTACTCACCGCGTGAGCACGGGTCCCCTGGGGTACCGGCTGCGGGCGCTGCGCAACAGCCACGAGGCGGCCGAGGTTGTGGGCGTCGACACCACCCGAGCCAAGCTGCAGGCCAACTTTTTGAGCGCGGTGCTCGCGGGCGCCTACGGCACGTTTTACGCCCAGTACCACTTTTTCATCGATCCGGACACCGTGTTCGGCCTGATGACCTTTTCGGTCAAGATGGCCCTGATCACCATTCTTGGCGGGTTGGGCAACGTTTGGGGACCGTTGGTGGGAGCGGCTATCCTCGTTCCGCTCGATGAGTGGACAAACGCCGTCTTTACGGGTGGGCTCGCGGGCGCAAGCCGTTTCATCTACGGCAGCCTTCTCATCGTGCTCATCCTCTGGCAGCCGAGAGGCTTGCTTTACTGGGCCAACCGCTCCCTTGAGCGCCTGCGGGAGCGGCGAACGGGTGCGATGGGAGAGGGGGTGCGGCCGTGAGCGTAATCCTTGAGGTCAAAGGTCTTACCAAAAGCTTCGGCGGCCTCAGGGCGGTTAACAACGTCTCCTTCCAGGTCAATGAAGGCGAGATCGTCGGGCTCATCGGGCCTAACGGCGCCGGCAAGACCACCACGTTCAATCTGTTGGTCGGGCTGCACAAGTGCGACCGTGGGGAGATCCTGCTGCGAGGGGAGCCCATCCAGAATTTGCCACCCCACAAGGTCGCCCAGCGGGGCATTACCAAGACGTTCCAGATCAGCACCCTTTTTGACGACATGTCGGTGCTGGACAACGTGGTCGTCGGCGCTCTGCTCCGGCACAACAACGTGCCCGATGCCGTCGTCGAGGCCCGGCTAGCGCTCGAGGCCGTCGGCCTGGACCCCGACACGCGCTTGACGGCCAGCGAGCTTAACGTGGTGGACAGGGCGCGCCTTGAGATCGCGCGGGCGTTGGCCACCAGACCGTCGGTGCTGCTGTTGGACGAGGTGATGGCCGGACAGACGCCGGCGGAAACCGAGGAAACCATCGCGATGATACGGCGGCTGCGGGACAGGGGGATCACCCTCATAGTCGTCGAGCACAACATGCGGGCGATCATGCAACTGTCCGATCGCATCATCGCCTTTCACTACGGGGAGAAGATCGCCGATGGCCCGCCCAGGGAAGTGAGCGCCCATCCCAAGGTGATCGAGTCGTACCTGGGAAGGGGGTACGCCGTTGCTGCGCATTGAGTCCATTGAAGTGTCCTATGGCGGCAACCGGGCCTTGCACGGGGTTTGCCTCTCCATGGAGCCGGGGGAGTTTGTAGGGGTGATCGGCTCCAACCGGGCAGGGAAAACGACGCTCTTGCGGGCTATCTCGGGCCTGGTCCCGCTGCAGAAAGGCGAGATTTACTTTGACGGCCAGCCGTTGAGCCGTGTCCCGGCCCACCGCATCCCTGCCCTCGGCATCGCCCATGTGCCCGAGGGGCGCCAGGTGTTTCCCGGGCTTACGGTTGAAGAAAACCTGCTTTTGGGTGCCATCGTTCCCTCGGCCAAGGCGCACCGGGCGGAGGGGCTCGAGATGGTGTTTGCCCTCTTCCCGCGCCTTAAAGAGCGCCGCACGCAACTGGCTGGTACGATGTCCGGCGGGGAGCAGCAGATGCTGGCCATCGGGCGGGCGTTGATGCTCCGGCCACGCCTTTTGATGCTGGATGAGCCGTCCATGGGGCTGGCGCCCATCGTCGTCGAGCACGTGTATGAGAAGATCGCCGAGATTCACCGGCTGGGCGTAGGCGTCTTGCTTATTGAGCAAAACGTCTCCCTGGCCCTCAGCTGCATCCAGCGGGGTTACGTGATCGAAACCGGCCGCGTCGTCCTAGAGGGCACCGCCGAGGAACTGCGGGGCAACGCGGCGGTCAAGGAGGCTTATCTGGGACTCTGATGCACGAGAAAAGGACCGGGTGGACCGCAGATGACATGATGGGTGTGGCTGCCACAGGGCCGGTATTTCACCCGGACGAGCTCGAGCAGTGGGCGGCGGCGGCCAGCCAGGATACGGCTTTCCAGAGGATGTCCAGGGGCTTGGAGACCCGGTTCCTCCTCGCATCAGGCCGGGAAGCGCACCTGTTGTCCCTCAAAGACGGCCATCTCACGGTCTTGGGCCGGCCGGCCCCCGACGATTCGTGGGACTTTGCCCTGCGCGGCCCGGACGAGAGCTGGCGGAGGTTGTTGTCGCCCGTACCGCCGCCGGGCTACCAGTCGCTGACGGCCCTGCGGGCCATCGACCCGGGCTTCGCGTGGGAGGGGAACCTCCTGCGCCTGTCCCAGGCACTGGCAGCCCTGGAACGCTGGGTGGAGCTTGCGCGCTGGCACAAGGGCAAGGCGAACGGGTCGCTGGCGGGGGTGCCGCCCGCGGCGGAGCAGTCGGCTTCTGAACAACCGGCAGGTAGCGCCTCCCGCGAGGTGGCTGCGGGTTGGGGCAGCCCGGTACTGCGGGATCCGGGTCAGATCACGGGCAAGTACCGGGACTTGCCTGGGCCGGACGGTCGCTCGTCCCGCATCTATTACGAGGAAGCGGGACAAGGCATTCCCCTGCTGATGCTGCACACGGCTGGGGCCGACAGCCGCCAGTACCACGCCTTGCTGGCCGACGTGGAGTTGGCCCGCGACTGGCACATGTACGCCTTCGACCTGCCTTACCACGGCCGGTCGGAGCCGCCCGACGGGTGGTGGCGGGAACCATACCGGCTCACGGCCGAAGCGTATGCCCACTGGTGCCTGACCTTCATCCGGGAGGTCATCGGGCAACCCGCGGTGGTGATGGGGTGTTCCATGGGAGGAGCGATGGCCGTGTACCTGGCAGCGCGCCACCGGGACCACGTACGGGCGGCCATCGGTCTACAGGCTCCCGACCGCTCCCCGGGACGGATCACGCGGTTTCTGGCCCATGCCCAGGTCAACCAGGCCGTCCACAACCCGACGTGGACTTATGGGCTCATGAGTCCCACCAGCCCTGAGTTTCACCGCCGGCGCAGCTGGTGGCTGTACAGCCAGGGCGGATGGGGGGTCTACGAGGGCGATCTGCATTTTTACAGCCGCGAGTGGGACGGCGCCGCCATCGGTCCAGAGGTGGACACGGAGCACTGTCCCGTCTACCTGCTGACGGGGGAGTACGATTACTCCGCCTCGCCGACCTCGACGCGGCGATTGGCCGGGCGCATCCGCGGCTGCCGATTCCGGGTGATGCCGGGGCTTGGACATTTCCCAATGACCGAGGCTCCGGATCAATTTCGGGAGCACCTCCTGCTGGTGCTCAGGGAGTTGCAGACGGACATCGAGGGAAAGTGGAGGGAGGTTTGAGCTGTGAAGAGGAAAGTGAGAGTCGCCGCGGTGCAGGCATCCCCTGTATTCCCCTTGAGCAAGGCTGCCACCACCGACAAGATTTGTGCCCTCATCGACGAGGCGGCAGCCAACGGCGCGGAACTCATCGTGTTTCCAGAGACGTTCCTGCCAGCCTACCCCAACTTCTCGGTGAACCTCGACTTCCCCAACCAGTGGCGGGACAACCTGGCCCTGTTGCAGGAGGAGTCGGTCACGCTGGACAGCCCGGAGCTGGCGCGCGTCCGGGCCCGGGCACGGCGGGCAGGTGTGACGATTTGCCTCGGGATCAACGAGGCGGTGGATGGCTACGACGGCGTGCTTTATAACTCGCTTGTATTTATTGGTCCGGACGGCGAGGTCTTTGGCCACCACCGCAAGCTGCTGCCTTCCAACCGGGAGCGTTGCTTTTGGTGCCGCGGCGACGGCACGACCCTGCGGGTGTACGAAACGCCGGTAGGCCGGCTGGGTGGCCTCATCTGCTATGAGCACCTGCAACCGTTGTTTAAGTATGCGCTTATCGCCCAGGGCGAGCAGATCCACTGCGCCAGCTGGCCCGGGTGGCCGGATTTCAAGAACGGAAGATCCAATCGCCACGTGATCGACGCGGCCAACCGGGCTTACGCCCTGGAGGGGCAATGTTTCGTGGTGGCGGCCAGCATCTATGTGCCCGAGGAGGTTGGGGTCAAGCACGGTTTCCCCGGGGCAAATTGGACCTTCTTTGGCGGCTCCGGCATCATCGCTCCCGACGGGCGCTACCTGGCAGGCCCCGTGTACGATGAAGAAACGATTCTTTACGCGGAGCTCGACATGCGGGAGATCGTCCTGCGTAAGGCGGCGATCGATACCACGGGCCGCGATCACCGCTGGGACGTCATCCGGCTGGACTATCGCCCCTTTCCGTACTCGCCTTTTGCCCAGCAGGGGCCAGCAGGCGACCTTTGGGGAGCCCGGGCCGCCACCGCGCCGCCCGGAAGGATGGCGGCTAGCGTTGACGGGCGGGGGCGAGTTGCCGATCCGGTCCAGGCCGTGGACGACAGTGGGGAGGCTTAGGGGGAAAGACCCGTGCCAGCGCGGGAACGGCGGCGTTGCCGCCGCCGTTCCCGCCGGGTCGCGTGCTGCTTGAACTTAGTGTGGCTCAGTTGATCTGGATCTTATAGCCCTGCGGCGCTTTGGCCTTGGGCAGGGTGATGACCAGTTCGCCCTTGTTAAACTCAGCCTTCACCTTATCGTGTGCAATGTCGGCCGGGAAGGTGAAGCGGCGTTCGAACCGGGTCATGCTCGCGGTGCGCTCCCGGCGCAGGAAACGCCTTTCGTTGCGCTGCACCTTTTCGCCCCGCAGGACGAGCACGTTGTTGCGCAGCTCGATCTCGATGTCGCTCTTGTCGAATCCGGGCAGGTCAGCGGTTACGATGTAAGCGTCGTCCGTCTCCTCGATGTCCACTGCCGGCACGTTGGGCCGCCACCCAAAGGGCCAGAAGAACAGATCCTCAAAGTCGGGCCACGGCAACAGCGACTCGAAGGTCCTTGGAACCAGGTCCCGCATGACTGCCACCTCCTGTTAGGATTATCCCCACCTTCACCCTCATTTTACGCGGAAAGTCAAAGAAAGTCAACGTTTGGGTCTGGAGCAGCCGCGCGCGGGAGCTAGCGAAACCGGCTTTGCAAGGGTGTTTCCGGTTCCAGTGCCCGCGGCGGCTGAGGGGCGCGATAGTCAAAAATCAACTTCAGGCGATGGTGCCTGGCCGTGACGGCTGCAGTCTAGCGGGCCAGGTCCGCGGTGACGCGGGCTATGGCTTCAGCGAGCCAATAGGCGCTCAACGCCATCAGCTGCCCTTCTGATTCGCGTTGCCGCAAGGCGTCTGCGGTTTCAAGATAAGCCAGGCTGACGATGGGTTCGATGCCCCGCTCCCTGGCCCGGGCGACGGCCGCCAGCCCGTTGGCTTCCGCGACGCGCAGCATGTGCTCCAGGCGTTCCGGGTGTAGACGGGCCTCTTGCTCATCGCTCTCGGTGTCCAGGAGGGTGTAATAGTAGTTGACGAGGAGGCCCGCGGTGTGGGAAATCCGCACGGCGCCCGCAAGCGCCGCGAGGGGATCGCCTGCGTCGGGCGGGGGTACCAAAAGAGCCATCATGGCGGCCTTGGCGTAGTCCGGGTCTTCCACCATAAACATCTCCCGCAC
>LZRQ01000104.1 GCA_002159155.1 Firmicutes bacterium ZCTH02-B6 | reverse complement strand
GGTCAAGCTGCTCGCGCGCGACGACCGACACGTGGCGAGGGTAAGTGACAGTTGCGACAGCGGTGATTCCTTGCCGGCGCAAGTGCTCCCGGTAGTCGAAAGCGCCGGGATTGCCGGCTGGCACGGGTCGACGCAGGACGGTCCGCATCCATAACTGGTCCCCGTACTCCACCCCGACCGAAGCCGGCAGCGTCACCCGGATGCGTCCCGCGGGCGTCACTGCCACTTCCCCACGCTCGACCCGTTGGACCTGCACGACGACGTGCGTCCTCGCCCCTTCGTTCTCCGGCCAGCTGACCACACGCCCGACGACGACCACGGGACCGGCGTCGATGAAACCAGCCAGTCCCGCCTCAAGCCGCGCCTCGTGCTGGGCCGTCCACCCCGCGCCCGTTGCGACCACGAGCGCCATGGCCAGTGGCGCCGTCCGGTACCCGCGCGCCGCGCCGACCGCCACGGGCGTCGCCAGAGCGGCGGCCAGGGCCGTCCACACAGCCGCCGGCAAGCGCAGCCAGCCTTGCAGGGCAACGCCGACCGCCACCAGGAGGCTCCACGTCACCAGGGGCCGCACGGCGCTACTCGACCCGGATCAGGTCCTGAATGGCCCGGAACTTGGCCGGGCCAATGCCCGGCACCTCCAGGATGTCGGCAATGTCGTCGAAGGGCCCCCACTGTTCGCGGTACTCGACGATCCGTCGCGCCAGGGCTGGACCAATGCCGGGAAGCCGCTCGAGCTCGGACGCCTGGGCCAAGTTGATGTTGATTCGGTGTTCCATATCGGCAACTTGGCCCGATGGCTCGCCGGCTGCTCCGGGCAGCGACGCGGCCGCAGTAGTTGCCTCTTCCCCGTCCGCGCAGCGGTCACCGGCAGGGGCTGCGAGGTTGAAAGTGGCTTCGGCGCGCGGCGCCGCAGCTTCGATGGTTTCGATCGCTACCGGTCCACGCTCGGCACCCCAGCGACGTCCCAGGACAACATGGCCAATTGCCCCGCTCACCAGCAACACGCTTAAGACGACGGCCAGCCAGCTTTCAAACCGCGACCACCCGAGCATGCATACCCCTCCCAGTCCCTGTGGACACGGCAGGCAGACGGTGGCCGTGGGTTTCACTCCGGTGCGGTCGACTTCCTTCGGCTACATTGCAGTATTCGGCGCCTGTGCGGAGCCCTTGACATACCCATGCAGGTATAATACCCTTGAATCGTACAGATACAGTACCCCGTAGGTGTATATGGAGGAGGGAAGCTTTCCATGAAGACGCCAATCGTGTACACGTCCGCGACGTGCCCCTACTGCACCCTCCTCAAGCGGTTCCTGGACAGCCAGGGGATCGCCTATGAGGAGCGCAACGTCAGCTTCAATCGCCAGTACGTGACGGAACTTGCCGAGTTGGGAACGATGGGGGTACCGACCACGGTCATCGACGGGCAGGTCATCGTGGGCTACCAACCCCAGGCCATTCTGAACGCGATGGGCGCGGTAGGCTGACACCGCCGGGCCTTCGGGCCACCCGCGAACGGGATGGGACATAGGCAAAGCGGCGGGCCACAGGCTTCCACTGATGCGGAAACACCCGCCCGCCGCTTCATGTATTCACCACTCAGTCACTGGGCGTCCAGCGCCGGGTTACTGGCCCACCACGATATTGACGAGCCGTCCCGGCACGACGACGACCCGGACGAGCCGCCTGCCGGCAGTATGCTCCTGGACCTTGGGCAGCGCCAGCGCTGCTTCGCGCACCTCGGCTTCCGAAGCCTCGCGAGCTACCCACAGTCGATCACGCACCCGCCCGTTGACCTGGACGACGATCTCCACGGTGTCGCTCTCCACCGCCGCAGGATCGTAGCTGGGCCACGGCTGCAGGTGGACGCTTTCGCCGCGTCCCAGCGTGTGCCAGAGCTCTTCGGCCAAGTGGGGCGCGAACGGGGCCAGCAACAGCACCAGCTTCTCGAGGCCCTCGGCCACTACGGCCTTGTCCTTTTCGGTGGCCGACTCCTTGTACTGGTAGAAGGCGTTGACCAGCTCCATGACGGCCGCGATGGCGGTGTTGAAGTGGAAGCGGTCCTCGATGTCTTGGGTCACTTTCTTGACCGTGCGGTGAACCACCCGTCGCAACTCTTCGGCGGCCGCGTCGCGCCCAGCTGGCGCCGGGCCCTGGGGCAACGGCCCCAACTCGTTAGCGAGGTCCGTCACCAGGCGCCACACCCGGTTTAGGAACCGATACGCCCCTTCGACACCGGCGTCGCTCCACTCCAGATCCCGCTCCGGCGGCGACGCAAACAAAATGAACAACCGCGCCGTATCGGCGCCGTACGTGCGCACGATGTGGTCCGGGTCCACCGTGTTGCCCTTGGACTTGGACATCTTGGCGCCGTCCTTGAGGACCATTCCCTGTGTCAGCAACCGCTCGAAGGGCCGCGGCGTGGTGACGAGGCCTAGATCGGCCAGCACCATTTGGAAGAAGCGGGCGTACATCAGGTGCAGGATCGCGTGCTCCACGCCCCCGATGTACTGGTCGACGGGCATCCAATAGTCGACCTTGTCCTTGGTGAAGGCTGCGCCGGTGTTGTGCGGGTCGCAGAAGCGCAGGAAGTACCAGGACGAGTCGACAAAGGTGTCCATCGTATCCGTCTCCCTGCGGGCGGGACCGCCGCACTGGGGACAGGTGGTGTGGACGAACTCAGGCTTATCTACCAATGGCGACTGGCCGGTCGGCTTAAAGGAAACGTCCTCCGGCAAAACGACGGGCAACTGCTCCTCGGGCACCGGCACCGTCCCACAGTGGTCACAATAGACAATGGGAATCGGGCAGCCCCAGTAACGCTGGCGCGAGATCAGCCAATCCCGCAGGCGGTACTGCACCCGGCGCCGGCCGATGCCCCGCCGCTCAACTTCGTCTGCGATCCGTTCAAGCCCCTCCCGGTTGGGCAAGCCCGTGTACGGCCCGGAGTTAACCATCGTGCCGTCTTCGGCATACGCCACGGTCAGCGTGGCCGCGTCCGGCAGGTCGCCCGAGGGCGGCGCGATCACGACCCGCACCGGCAACCCGTAGCGGCGTGCAAAGTCCAAGTCCCGCTGGTCGTGGGCGGGCACCGCCATGATCGCGCCCGTGCCGTAACCCATGAGGACGTAGTTGCCAATCCAGATGGGGATTTCCTCGCCGGTGAACGGGTTGACGCAGTAGCTGCCGGTGAACATCCCGAGCTTTTCCGCGTCTTCCGCCGCCCGTGCAATCTCTCCTTGCCGGCGCACATCTTCGATAAAGCGCTCGATGGCCGCACGATCCGGCGAATCGGCAATGAGCCGCGGCACCAACGGGTGCTCGGGAGCAATGACCATGTAGGTGGCCCCGTAAATCGTGTCGGCGCGGGTCGTGAACACGGCCAAGGCCTCGTCCATGCCCTTGATCGGGAACTGGATCTCCACGCCCGTGCTCTTGCCAATCCAGTTGCGTTGCATGATCTTGACCTTGTCCGGCCAACCCTGCAGCTCATCGAGCTCGCTCAGCAGGCGCTCGGCGTACCGGGTAATGCGGAAAAACCACTGTTCCAGATCGCGCACGGTCACCGGGGTGTCGCACCGCTCGCAGCAGCCGTCGACCACCTGCTCGTTGGCCAGCACCGTCTGGCACTTCGGGCACCAGTTAACTGGAGCCCGCTTCTTCTCCACCAGGCCGGCCTTATAAAACTGCAAGAACAGCCACTGGGTCCAGCGGTAGTAATCCGGGTGGCAGGAGGCCACCTCGCGGCTCCAGTCGTAGCTGATGCCCAGCCGTTTCAACTGCTGGCGCATGTAGTCGATGTTGTCCCACGTCCACGAGCTCGGGTGGATGTTGTGCTGGATGGCCGCGTTTTCCGCGGGTAGACCAAACGCGTCCCACCCCATCGGGTGCAGTACGTTGAAACCACGCATCCGCTTGTAACGCGCCACGACGTCGCCGATGGAGTAGTTGCGGACATGACCCATGTGCAGCTTGCCCGACGGGTACGGGAACATCTCGAGGCAGTAGTACTTGGGCTTGGACGGATCCTCGTACACCCGGTACAACTGCTGTTCGTCCCAAACCCGCTGCCATTTCTGCTCGACGGCGTCAAAATCGTACGTGGTGGCTCTCACGGTGGCTGTGCGTTCCATCTGCATGCACCTCGCTACAAAAAAGCGCCTTTCGTCCCCCTAGAGACGAAAGGCGCAAACCTTCCGCGGTACCACTCTAATTGGCCGCTTGCGCGGCCCCCTCTGCGGCGCCGGCGTACCGGTGCCTTTCCGCGGTAACGGGCGGAACCCGGTCCCGTCTACTTGCCCTGGCTTCCCGATATCTTCCGGGGCCGCTCTCGCTCCTGCGCAGCGGCCTGTCGCCGGGGCGTTCGGGGAACGACTCCGGGGCGAGCTTCGGCCACGTCAGGGTACCACCTCGCACCCGCCGATGGCTCTCTGCAACCCACCCGCGGCCTACTGATCCCCATCATCGCCATTCATAATTTTTCCGGTAGTGCGTGGATGGTGCCTCTAATGCTAGCACACCGTTTCCGCCGCTGTCAACGGCCGCCCGGGCACCCTCACCGGATGGAAAGCACCAGATACCAGGCGGCCCATGCCACGAGCGCCACACCGAGGCCGACGAGCCAGGCCGGTACCGGTGCGTCGCCCGTCTCAGGCAGGACAGGCGTTTCCTCCACCTGTTTCTCCAGCTCCATCCCGCGTCACCCCCAACCCGCACGCGCAGGCGGCACCCTGCAGCAAGAGACGAGCATCAAAAGAACTCGCTCAAGTAGTGGTAATACAATCCCTCGGCGCCCCAGATGGACCAGCCGTTTAGGGGAAGAAGCACCGTGGCCAGCAGGACAAACCCCAGCACGACCAGGGCGCCAAAGACGACGGTCGCCACCGTCGGCCGCTGCACACACGTTCACCTCACATCCAGCGTAGCGGCAAGCCGGCGCATACAGCCCGGCCATCCCTCCGCCGTCACCGGGAAACTCCCTTGGGCAATTCCACCGCGACCTTGGAATCCCTTCTCGCTTTGGCATCGTGGAATCCAGGGGTCAACAGCTCCTGGTACGCTCCGACCAGACGGCGGGCCATCTCCCGGCTGCTCAAGCTTTCCGCTCGCTGCCGCGCCCTCCCGGCAAAGCGCTGGTACTTGGCGGGGTCATTGAGCAGCTCCAGCACGGCCTGCGCAAACTCCCTGGGGTTTTCACCCCGCAGCAGTCCTTGTACCCCATTCTGAACCATGTCGTGGGTGCCGGGCGCGTCCACGCCCACGACAGGCAGTCCGGCCGCCATGGCCTCCAACGTGGCCAGTCCCTGGGTTTCCGTGGTGGATGCGATCACAAACAGATCGGCGCCGTGAAACGCGTGAATAACGTCTTCCCGCGAGAAGGTGCCCGTGAAGTGAACCCACCGGGCAAGCCCCATGTCCCTGGCAAGACGTTCAAGGCGCGGCCGATCCGGGCCATCCCCCACCAGCACCAAGTGCACCCCGTCGCGCACATCGCGCACGTGCCGCAAGGCGTCCAGCAGAAACGCCACGTTCTTTTCGCGCCCGAGGCGGCCGACAAAAATGAGCACCCGCTCATCCGGCCCGATGCCGAGCCGCGCCCGCAGCCACTGGCGGTTGCCGTCGCAGTAGTCATCCACCGGGATGCCCGTGGGAATGACCTTCACCGGCTTGTGGCCGATCCGATACGTCTCCGTAATGAAGTCGCGAATTTGCGGCGTCGGGGCGATCACGAGGTCCGAACGCTTGCAGTAGGCGGCCACGTAGCGTAGCATGAATTGGCGCAACACCGTGCGCACGCCCGGTACATAGTGAACATACTCGTGATACATGGTGTGGTGGGTAAACACGAGGGGCACTTTCCGCCGGCGGGCCAGCACCGCTGCCATGACGCCCATCATAAAGGGCGAATGAGCATGGATGATGTCAATGCCAAGCTCAGCCAGGAGGGCCTCCGCCTGCATCGAAATGGGCACCGGCACGGTGAAGCCGCGGTAGGTGGGCACCGGGATGGACCAAAAGCGGAAGACGCGCAAGGCAGGCGGTCGATCCGGCCTGCTCGATGGCTTGCCCTGGGCTTGGTGATAGTATCGCGGCCCGAAGATGTACACCTCGTGGCCCATCTCCAGCAGTTCAGCGCCAAAGGTGTCGATGGACCGTACGACCCCGCTCACATATGGCTGGTAACTGTCGGTAAATACCGCGATCTTCACCGGTCGACGGTTCCTCCCACGTGGTACCCGCATCCATTGTACCAGAAGGCGGCGATTGTGAAACCCCACTCCCGGTGGTATAATGTCTGTGCCGGCGGACCTGAGCGGTTCGCCTGCGCCCGGGCGCAGCAGGTGTGACGGATGGCCGCTGGCGGCTTTCCCAGCCGCTAGAGGAAAGTCCAGACTCGGCTGCCGGCCATCCCGGCAGAAAGTTGGTGCCTGCCGCAAGGCAGGGCGGCGCAAGCCGACGGATGCGAAACCGACCCTCGCGGCCGGGATTAGCTATAAAAGGGCCATAGAGACGAGCCGCTCCGGCGACGGAGCGGGTGGAACGTGGTAACCCCCACCACCGAGCAACCCCAAATAGGCCCCCGTCAAGGGGGCGGGTAGGGGGCAGCCTCCCCAGGGAGGCCGTCCGGCGCCATGCCGGGCGAGATAGATGGCCATCAGAAACAGAATCTGGCTTACGGTCACACCTGCGCATGCGCACGCTTCCGCCGGGCATACAGCCCCAGCGGAAGCGTGAATTTTTCCCGTTCGCTACTGTCCCGCCGCCAGGAAGAGCACGTACCCCGGCACCCCATCCGGCCGGTAGGCGTGTTGCGGCAGCGCGGTCTCGGCCGCGGTGAGCGCCGTGCGGGCGATTTCGCGCGACAGCCCCATCACGGGTGACAGCTCCTCGAGCTCGTCCCGGGAGACGAACCGTGCGTCCAAAAGCTCCCGCCGGTCCACCGACAGCTCACCGCCGAGCAAGTCCAGCAAAAAGATGGCGACGAGATCGCCGCCCCGCTCCCGGATCCCGAGCAGCCCACGCACTCGGCCCAGTAGACCGGTTTCTTCACGGAGCTCCCGTTCCACCGCTTCGGCCAGCGTTTCCCCGGGCTTGACGTACCCCCCGGGGACGAACCAGCAGCCGGCGCCCTTGCCGTAGCGGTTATTGTAGGCCTGCTGGACCATGAGAACGCGCCCATCGTGCACCAGCGCGCCGCACACCCCCGCCGACACCGCTTTCGCCCCCTCACTACCCGCGTATAACCCGCCGCCAGCGGGGCACACTGTCAGATGCAACGGTGAGAAATGAACCGCCGTTACTGCACCTGCGGACAGGTTTGTAGGTTAGCGTCCACCGGCGGGCAGGCACCGTTGCTTTTCTTTTTGCCAACCTCACGCGCCGAACTTCTTGAGCCGCTGCGCGTGGGCCAGCATCAGCCCCATAAGGTCGCGGGAGCGCAAATGGCCCAAGGTGCCACGCAGGCAGGCGGTTTCGCCGAAACCGTCCACCCAAGGATTGGGCCTGGCCCACCGCGAGGCGAGAAGCACCGGAACCGGGTGCCAGCTGTGGCCTTTTAAGGCGGCCGGCGTCGAGTGGTCCCCGGTCACCACCAACACGTCCGGGTTGAGGGCGAGCAACTCCGGCAGCAACCCGTCAACCGCTTCAATCTCGCGCACCTTCCGATCAAAGTCCCCGTCTTCGCCGGCTGCGTCAGTGCCCTTGACGTGGATGAAGAAAAAGTCGAAGTCATTCCACGCCTGCTTGACCGCAGCCACCTGGTCCGAAAAACTCTTGCCCGCGGGCAGTTCCGTCATCCCCACCAGCTTAGCCAACCCCCGGTACATCGGGTAGACGGCGAGTACGGCTGCCCGCAGCCGGTACAGCTCGTTGAAGCTCGGGATCGCCGGCAGGCGCCCGAAGCCCCGGACAAGGATGGTATTGGCCCGAGGTTCCCCGGCCAAAGCGCGGTTGACCTCGGCGATAAACCGGTTGATCAGGTCGGCGGTGGCTTCCGCCTCGGGAGCCAGAGCCCTGGCCGGCAGCGGCGGACGCCCGGTCACCTGCGGATCGGTGTCGCTCACGTGCTCCGACAGTCCTGGGCCGCGCAGGATGACAACGGCTCGGTGCTGCATCTCGGGCTCGATGATGATCTCCACCCCGGGCAGGCGAATCTCCCGCAACCGTTGGCACAGGCGGGCCGCTTCCTCGGTCGGAATGCGGCCGGCGCGCCGGTCGGTGATCAGGCCGTTTTCCATGGTCGCGAAGTTGATACGGCACGCCACGTCCTCGGGCTTAATGTCGAGCCCCACGCCGACAGCCGACAACACGCCGCGTCCAATCTGGTACTTAACCGCGTCGTAGCCAAACAGTGCCAGGTGCGCTGGTGCGCTGCCGGGTGTGACTCCCGGTGCGATGGGCGTCGTCAAGCCCAAAGACGCCTGTCGTGCCAGGGCGTCGAGGTTGGGTGTACGGGCCGTCTCCAGCTCCGTCAAGCCGGTTTCCGGATGAGGCAGCCCGCCCAGGCCGTCCATGACCAAAAGGACGATTTTCGTTTCCGCCGGAACGGCTAACTCTTTGAGAAGCTCAACAGTCTCCATGGGAATTCATCCCCCTTTTGGGGTATCATTTCTCCGGCGCGCCCGCCAATGCCTGCGGGCGTCCTGCGTAGTTTGCCTACGCAAAGGACTAGTCTCCGGCTATAGCGAAGTTTTTTTGTTTGGGTCGTCGTCTCAAGGAGGCCACAATGTTGCTGCGCTGCTTGTACGTACTGGCCGAGGGCCAGTTGGTGCACACCCTGCGCCGGGCAGCGGCGCTCTTGGAAAGCACGGGCACGGGCTTGTTCGTAGCGCTGGAAGGCTACACCGTCGAAGAGCTCGCGCACGTGGACAAAGGCGTGCTGGAGCGGCAGTTGGCCGCCGCCGACGTGTTCATCGGCTCTATGCTCAACAGCGACCAGGAAGTAGCCCTGCTGACAGGGCTCTTGGCCGAGCGGAGGCCGCCGGTGACCGTCGTGTTTACGTCCCAGCCCGAGTTGACGATGCTCTCGCGCCTGGGCGCCTTTGACGCCCAGGATTGGGTCAGGGAACCGAATCGCCTCCATGCTCTCGCGCAGCGGTTGAACGCGAGCGGAATACAGATTCCCCCTTCACCGTTCGGGCTCTTGAGCATGTTGCCGCGCCTTGCGTACCGACTTGGACCGGAGACGCTGGGAGACGCCTGGGCTTACGGGCAGGCCGGAGCGTATTGGCTCAACGCGTCCCCAGAAAACTGGCGCCGGCTGCTCATGCATCTCGCAAATTATCACCCGGCGTACGGGGGCCGCTTCAGGCCAGATCCTCCTATCGTTTTCCCCGAAATCGCCCTGTGGCACCCCCGGGCCGACCAGTATTTCTCCACTTACACGGAGTACCAGGAGTGGTATCGGCAGCATCGCGGTCAAGCTCTAGGGGAACGGCCTGCCGTCGGCGTCATCGTCTTCCGGCAGTACGTTACCGGAGGCGCCTGGCGGCACTATGACGCGGTGATCGCGGCGCTGGAAGCGGAGGGCCTGGACGTGGTGGCGGGCTTTGGGGGGTTAGACAATCGTCGCCTGATCGACGCCCACTTCCGCCCGGCCGGTATCGAGCTCCTCCTCAACCTGACCGGCTTCAACCTCATCGGCTCCATGGGCCGGCCCCAGCCAGAACAAGCGGTCGCTCTGCTCAAGGAGCTGGACATCCCCTACCTCGTGCCCTTCCCGCTCCTGTTTCAGACCCGGGACCAGTGGGAGGCAGACCCGGTCGGTCTAGCCCCCATGCAGACTGCCTTGCAGGTGGTGCTGCCGGAGCTGGAGGGCGCCACTGAGCCTCGCGTGTTTGCCGCCAAGGGCGACGACGGCGATTTTGTGCCGAACCTAGAGCGCGTCCAGGTGCTGGCACGCCGGGTACGGCGCTGGGTCGACCTCAGGCGCAAGACGCCTGCCGAGCGACGGGTCGCGATCACCATCTTCAGCTTCCCCCCGGACAAGGGCAGCGTTGGCAGCGCCGCGTACCTGGACGTCTTCCGCTCCCTTTACAACCTCCTGGCAGCCATGGCCCGGGACGGCTATCGAGTGGCTCTGCCGCCGGACGCCGAAAGCCTGATGCGCCTCGTGCTCGGAGCTGACGAGGCGCTGCCCGGCGCCCCGACCATAGCGATCGCGGATACGCTGCCGGTGGACGAGTACCGCCGGCTTGTGCCGGGTTGGGGGCGCATCGCCGCCAATTTCGGCGCACCGCCCGGCTTCATCGACGCGGACTGGCAAGGCCTGCGAATACGCGGTGCGGCGCTCGGCAACGTCTTCGTCGGCGTGCAGCCCGGTTTCGGGTACGAAGGGGATCCCATGCGGCTATTGTTTGCGCGGGACGCCACCCCGTCCCACAGTTTCGCCGCGTACTATGCTTGGCTGAGACACTGCTGGAACGCCGACGTAGTGCTCCATTTCGGGACCCACGGGGCCCTCGAGTTTATGCCCGGGAAGCAGTTGGGCCTGACGTCTGGGTGCTGGCCAGATGTACTGCTTGGGGACGTGGCGCACGTGTACTTCTATTCCATGAACAACCCCTCGGAGGCCACCATCGCCAAGCGCAGAAGTTACGCAACGACCGTCACCTATCTCTCCCCGCCCCTGCGAGAAGCGGGACTGTACAAGACCCTTGCGTCGCTAGAGGACGCTCTGGCGGCCTGGCGCCAGGCCCTAGGGGGCGCCCAGAGAGAGCAGGCGTGGGAGACGGTGCGCGCCCTCGCGCAGGAGGCGCAGCTGGACGCCGACGTGAAACCGCCCGAATCAGGCGAGGCCGCCGAGGACTACATTGACCGGTTGAGCGCGTACCTGCGCACGCTGGCCGAGCGTCTCATCCCGGTGGGCCTGCACGTGGCTGGCGCGCCGCTCTCGGCAACCGAGGCTGCCGAGTTCTTGTGGGCGGCCTTGCAGCACCCGCGCCCGGAACAAGGCGTGCCTGCCCTCCCGCAGTTGATCGCCCGCGAGATGGGATTGGACTGGGACGCCCTCGCGCCGGCCGATGCGCGACGGGAGGCCATCATAGCTGCCGGTCGCGGCCTCCTGCACGATCTCGTGGCAGGCCGGTTCCCGCAGACCGGAGACCCGCGCGGGGATCGGCCCGAGTGGCAGGCACTGTCCCGGTTTGCGGCCGACTTTCTGGAGCGCCTCAAGGAAGACACGGAAATCCCCGCGCTGCTGCGAGCCATCGCGGGACGCTATATCCCGCCGGCGCCGGGAGGCGATCCGGCGCGGGTGCCGGCGGCGCTCCCCACCGGCCGCAACGTGCACGCCCTGGACCCCAACCGCATCCCTTCGCCCGTGGCGGTCACGCGCGCGCAGGCAGTAGTGCAGCAACTGCTTGAGCGCACCAAGGCGCGGGAGGGCCGCTGGCCGGAAACGATCGCTTGCGTTCTCTGGGGCACTGACAACATCAAGACGCACGGAGAAGGCGTCGCACAGGTGCTAGAGCTCATTGGCGTGCGGGCGCGTCCCGACAGCCTGGGCCGTATGACCCGCCTCGAGCTCGTCCCCCTCGCCGAGTTGGGCCGGCCGCGTATCGACGTGGTGTTGTCCGTATCGGGCATCTTCCGGGACATTTTCCCGACGGTCATGGAGCTCTTGGACCGGGCGGTACGGCTGGCGGCCACCGCGGAAGAGGATCCGGAGCTCAACTATATCCGCAAACATACCCTCGCCATCGCTGCGGAGTTGGGCATTCCACACCACGAGGCTGCTCGGCGCGTTTTCAGCAACGCTCCCGGCCAATACGGCACTGGTGTCAATCACGTGGTGGAAGCGTCCACGTGGCAAAGCAGCGAGGAACTGGGTGCGGTGTTTCTCGAGCGCAAGGCCTACGTCTACGGCGACGGGGCCGCGGGGCAGGCCCACCCTGGCCTGTTGGCCGCCTGTCTCAGGACGTGCGGCACCGTGTTTCAAAACTTGGACTCCACGGAGATCGGCCTCGCCGACGTGGACCACTACTACGAGTACTTGGGCGGGCTTTCGGCCGCGGCCCGCCGCGTGCGCGGGACGGCGCCCGAGGCGCTTGTAGCGGACACGGTGACCCCGGACGCCGCCGTGCGCACCCTGGAAGAGACGATCCGGCTCGAAACCCGGACGCGGCTGCTCAACCCGCGCTGGTACGAAGCGATGCTGCGCCACGGCTACCAGGGCGTGCACGAGCTCGCCACGCGCCTTGACAACACCTTTGGCTGGTCTGCGACGGCGGGCGCGGTGGAGTCTTGGGTGTACACCGCGGCGGCGGATACGTTCCTCCTGGACGACGAGATGCGGGCGCGCCTGTTGCGTCACAATCCCCGGGCCGTGCACCGGATGGCGGCGCGGCTCGCCGAAGCCCGGGCGCGGGGGTTTTGACAGGCGGATGCAGGTCGCTGGGCGAAGTTGCAACAGGTTTTGGCGGAGGCCGAAGATCGCGTCGAGGGGGTCGTGTAAATGCGGCTGCGCACCGCCGCTGCTCCGCCACCGGTATACCC
>LZRQ01000103.1 GCA_002159155.1 Firmicutes bacterium ZCTH02-B6 | reverse complement strand
GTTACAGGGATCATGGAAGAGGAGGAGATGGGCGGCGCAGGCGTAACCATGCGGCGCCGCAGCATGGCCCGCAGCTCCCTGGACAACGTGCTGACGGTACTCCGCAAGTACTTGGGCGTCCGACCGGACGACTACGATATCCACGTCAATTTCCCTGGTGGGGTGCCGGTCGATGGCCCATCGGCAGGAGCAACCATGGTGACCGCGATCTACTCAGCCATTACGGGCATTCCCGTGGACAACCGGGTCGCCATGACCGGGGAAGTGTCCATCCGCGGTTTCGTGAAACCCGTCGGCGGTATCGTGGCCAAAATTGAAGCGGCGCGTCTGGCCGGGGCCACTCGGGTTATCATCCCTAAGGACAACTGGCAGGCGACCTTTGCCGGCCTGTCTGCGCAAGGACTCGAGGTCCTTGCGGCCGAACGCATCGAAGAGGTCATCGCGGCGGCCATCCTTCGCCCCCGCACCCAGCAGCCCGAAACGCCGGCAGCGGGCGAGGTGGAGACCTTGCCTGAAGCCGTAGCGGCCGCAGCAGCCGGCGCTCCGGGCCTTGCCGTGTCCTAGCTTTTTCCACAAGGAATCACATCGCGCCCCCCGAAAACCCATAAGATAACGACATCCGGGCCGCTATTGGGGGGACGACAAGCCCATGCTGGAACGGTCCCAGAGCCATAATCTGCCGGATCCGCCCGTGGTGCCCTTGCTGCCGCTGCGGGGGATGATCGTTTTCCCCTTCACGGTGACGCCGCTGGAGGTGGGGCGCCCTCGCAGCCTCCAGGCCCTGGAAGTTGCCATGCTGGGCCAGCGGCGTATCGTGCTGGCTGCCCAGAAGGACGACCGTGTGCAAGAGCCGGCACCGTCGGACATCCACGCGGTGGGCACCTTGTGCGAAATCAAACAGGTGCTCAAGCTGCCCGAGGGGCAACTTCGGGTGCTCATCGAAGGCAAGAGCCGCGTGCGCATCGAGCACATCGAACGAGAGGAGCCCTACTACCAGGCGCGGGTGGCGGCGTTGGAGTCCCCGGCACCCGCGTCCAGCGCGCAGCTGGAGGCTCTTGTCCGCACGACGCGCCGTTTGTTTGAGCAGTACACACAGCTGGGCAAGCAGCTGCCCGATGAGGTTGTGCGGTCCATCCTCACGATCGAGGAGCCCGACCGGTTGCTGAACACCATCGCCTCCCAGCTCAACGTCAGCCTGGAGGACAAGCAGGCGGTCCTGGAAATCCCGGCGTTGACGGACCAGCTCGAGCATGTGTGCGTGCTGATGACACGCGAGATGGAGATCCTTGAGCTCGAGAAGCGCATCCATATGCGGGTGCGCCGCCAGATGGAGAAGTCGCAGAAAGAGTACTATCTTCGCGAGCAAATGAAGGCCATCCAAAAGGAGCTGGGCGATCGGGACGAGCGCCAGGCGGAGGTCGAGGAATACCGCCAGCGGATCGAGGCCAAAGGCATGCCGGCGGAGGTCAAGGAAAAGGCGTTGACCGAAGTGCGGCGGCTGGAAAAGATGCCGTCAATGGTGGCGGAAGCCGTCGTCGTCCGCAACTATCTGGACTGGCTGCTGGCCCTTCCTTGGAAAGAGCGGAGCCAGGACCGCCTGGACTTGGGGCTCGCCGAGCGGATACTCAACGAGGATCATTACGGTTTGGACAAGGTCAAGGAGCGCATCCTTGAGTACTTGGCCGTGCGCAAGTTGACCAAGGGGATAAAGGGACCTATCCTGTGCCTTGTAGGCCCGCCGGGCGTCGGCAAGACGTCTTTGGGACGCTCCATCGCCCGAGCCTTGAACCGGAAATTTGTCCGGATTTCCTTGGGCGGCGTGCGGGATGAGGCGGAGATTCGCGGTCACCGGCGCACTTACGTGGGCGCCATGCCGGGCAAGATCGTGCACGCGATGCGGCAAGCGGGTACCCGCAATCCGGTGCTGCTCTTGGACGAGATCGACAAGATGACCGCGGATTTTCGCGGCGATCCGGCCGCAGCGCTGCTGGAGGTATTGGACCCCGAGCAGAACCACAGCTTCTCCGACCATTATCTGGAAGTGCCGTACGACTTGTCGGAAGTCCTGTTCGTCACCACCGCCAATGTGTTGTGGGCAATCCCGCGGCCTTTGCGGGACCGGCTTGAGATCATCGCCATCCCGGGTTACACGGACGAGGAAAAGCTCAACATCGCTCGGCGCCACCTTTTGCCCAAACAGATCAAGGAGCACGGGCTGAAACCGAGTCAGCTGCGGGTTTCGGACCGGACGCTAGCGCGCATCATCGACGGCTACACCCGCGAGGCTGGGGTCCGGGGGCTCGAGCGGGCGATCGCCACCTTGTGCCGCAAGGCGACGCGCGAGGTGGTGGCCGGGGAAAAGACGCCGATCCGCGTCACGGTGGGCAACCTCTCCCGTTATCTGGGACCGCCCCGCTACTTGCGCACCGCCACGGAGGTAGAGGATCGCGTCGGCCTGGCCCACGGCCTGGCTTATACCGAGTACGGCGGCGATGTTTTGACCATCGAGGTGACCGTCGTCAAGGGCAAAGGGCGGCTGACGCTCACCGGGAAGCTCGGGGAAGTGATGAGGGAGTCTGCCCAGGCTGGCTTCAGCTACATCCGCTCCCGAGCGGAGTACCTGGACATCCCTGCCGACTTCCACGAGTCCACTGACATCCACATCCACGTCCCCGAGGGCGCGATTCCAAAAGACGGCCCGTCCGCCGGGATCGCGATTGCGGTGGCGGTGGCGTCGGCCCTGAGCGGCCGGCCGGTGCGGCACGACGTGGCGATGACCGGGGAGATTACGCTGCGCGGGCGGGTCCTGGCCATCGGCGGCGTAAAAGAAAAGGTATTGGCGGCCCACCGGGCCGGGGTGCGCACCGTCCTGCTTCCCCGCGATAATGAGAAGGACCTGGAGGATATCCCGGCCCATATCCGCCGCAAGCTGGACATTCGTCTGGTAGAGCACATGGACGAAGTGCTTGATCTGGCCCTGCGGGAGCGGGCGGCGGATGCCGTGGCGTTAATGAGCTCACCGCAACCAGCGCCGGACGCACCGGCGCCTGACGGTGGGCCGGACAACGGCGGGGAGCTTCCTTACGTACCCGAGCAGTTGCCGCCGCCGGACGAACGCCCGTGGTGGGAGGATCGACCATAGGGTGACAGCGGGACTGCCTGCGATCAATTGGCGACGGGCGCGCCTTTTGGCGACCGCGGTCAAGCCGGAGCAGTGGCCGCGCCACCGGCTGCCCGAAGTGGCCCTCGTGGGGCGCTCCAATGTGGGCAAGTCGTCACTCATCAATCATCTGGTCAACGCGCCCATCGCCCGCACCAGCAACACGCCCGGGCGAACCCAGACGATAAACTTCTACTCCGTCGACGACCGCCTTTGCTTGGTGGATTTGCCCGGCTACGGCTACGCTAAGGTGCCCGAGCGAATTCGCCGGCAGTGGGCACCGATGATCGAGACGTATCTCACCAGCCGGGAGAACCTGGTGGGCATCGTGCAGGTGGTGGACATGCGCCACCCGCCGACAGCCGACGACCAAACAATGGCCCAGTGGCTGCAAGAACGGGGATTACCCGCCGTGGCGGTCGCCACCAAGGCCGACAAGCTCTCTCGCGGCCACTGGCGTGGACGGATCGAGTCCATCACCAAGGAATTGGGACTGCCCGCCATTTCCTTTTCAGCCGTCAGCGGCGCCGGGCGCGATGACGTCATGCGGGTGCTGAAAACAATGCTCCTGGAAGCCCACCTCGAACGGGAGGTCCGGGAGGAGGCTGGCCCGCCGCCGGGCCTGCCCGGGCCCGTCACCTAGGCGGTCCCTTGGACTTCGCGTGTACTAGGCGTGGAGGCGTCTTTTCGGGTACCCGACGTCGTCGACGTTTCCGTCGCAGGGACGTCCGGCGGTGGCGCGGCGGGGTCCTGCAGTCCCTCGCCCGTGCGGGCCGTGCGGCGCACGCCGGGTTTCAGCCAGCCTCGGAGTGCCGCCTGCAGAGACAGCCGTACGGTCGCGCGCTCCCGTCCGTCGCCTGCGTTTTGCGTCCCTAAGGCAAGCGTGTCAGTTGTCGCGTGGTCGCCGGGCGGTAGGTGTGGGCGAGCGTCAACCTGGCCGGCGTCCCTAGAGCGCGCCCGGCACAGGGTTTCCGCCTCATCGCGCACGATGACGGCATCTTCGCCGATGGTCAGCACCAGCTGCGCGGGCAGCACGGCCTGCCCGCGAAATAGGTCCCGCACGAGCCCGCCTGACAGCAGCAGCCCCTCGATGCGGCCGCTTTTTGGGTCGATGGTAAACTCGTCCACGTCCCCGAGGAAGCGGCCGCCCTCGGTGAGAATCGGCGTATGATAAAGCCGGCGCCGGGAGCGCAGGAGCTCCTGCAGGTGCGGGTGTTCCGGCAGCGGGGCCAGCGCGGCCGCGCTGCGCACCGTCACCGCGTGCTCCCCAATGGCGTGCAGCTCGCGGAAGGGCAAGCAGCGGGCCACCTGCCCGAGACGACCGTGGATCAAGAGGCCGGCCACCGCCCGGCTGTCCGGGTCCACGATGACGCGGCGCACGCGGCCGATGACGCGCCCGGTTTCCAGGTCATAGACGGGCATGCGCGTTAAGCGGCGGCTTTCCGGCAACGCGAGCTCCCCCTTATCGTCCCGCAGGCGACGCCGGTTGGAGGCGACTGGCGCGGGGGCGGCTTGCCACCGGGTACGATTTCCCGCCCCGGATTCCGTAGATGTATACGGCGGCGGCGGGTGCCCGATGACGCTGGGCCATCCTTCGGTTACACTGGGAAACCTAGACAGGAGGCGTCACACAATGGCGCGCAGCCCGGGGAAGAGGTCCCAGGAAATCACGGCGCCGGTCCGGACAGGGGAGAGGCACCGGGTGCGGATTGTGGACCTGGACGCCGACGGTGACGGCGTCGGGAGGGTGCGCGAGTGGGTCGTGTTCGTCCCCGGGGCGGTCCCGGGAGATGAGGCGATCGTGGAGATCACCGAGATCGCCCGGCGCTATGGGCGGGGGCGTCTGGTAGAGCTTCTTGAGCCGTCGCCCGACCGCGTCGCACCGCCCTGTCCCGTCGCGGGCCGCTGTGGCGGCTGCCAGCTGCAAGCGCTGGACTACGCGGCGCAATTGCGGTGGAAGGAACGACGCGTGCGGGAAGCGTTGCGGCGCATCGGTGGGCTGCACAATCTGGAGGTGCTGCCCGTGCTGGGCATGCGGGAGCGGTGGCGCTACCGCAACAAAGCCCAGTACCCGCTGGCGCCGGTGGGCGGACGGTTGGCGATGGGCTTTTTTGCTCGGGGGACCCACGAGATCGTCGAAGCCGAGGACTGCCTCATCCAAGACCCCCTCAACGTTGAAGTAGCCCTGCTTGCCCGCAGGCTCTTGGCCGAGGCTGGCGTGCCCGCATACGACGAGACCACCGGCAGAGGAGTAATCCGCCACGTGGTCGTCCGCTCGAGCCGCGCTCGCCGGACAGCGATGGTGGTATTGGTCACCAACGGCCCCGAGCTGCCGCAGCGGGACACCATCGTCGCGGGGCTCGCGGCCCACCCGCAAGTGGTCTCGGTGGCGCAAAACGTCAACCCGCGCCGCACCAACGTCATCTTTGGCGAAGAAACCCGCATCCTCTGGGGTGAGCCGCACCTCGAAGAGGAGATCGGCCACGTCCGGTTCCTGATCTCGCCTCGGTCTTTCTTTCAGGTCAACAGCGAGCAGGTCGGGGTGTTGTACGAGCAGGTGCGGCTCGACGCGGGGCTGTCCGGTCGTGAGCAGGTTCTGGACGCCTATTGCGGGGTTGGGACCATCGCGCTGTACCTCGCGGCTCAAGCGGCGCATGTGGTGGGGATCGAGTCGGTGCCGGAGGCGGTGGAGGATGCGCGCCGCAATGCCGGCCATAACCGGATCGAGAACGCGGCTTTTATCGTGGGCCGGGTGGAAGAGGCGTTGCCGGGGCTCATCGAGCAGGGCCGCCGGTTTGACGTAGCGGTACTGGATCCGCCCCGCAAGGGCTGTGAGCCGCCGGTGCTCGAGGCGCTGGCGGCGGCCGGCGTGCCACGGATCGTGTACGTGTCTTGTCATCCGGAGAGCCTCGCTCGCGATCTCGCCCGCCTAGCTGCGCTCGGGTATAGGATCGAGCAGGTGCAGCCGGTGGACATGTTTCCTATGACGACCCACGTCGAGTGCGTCGCCCGCCTGAGCCGGTAAGGGCTTGTCCGAACACGTACATCCGGCCTAGCCTTCTGCCGTACGCCCGTCTGGGGGATCATCGGCGGGCCGAGGCGCCCGTGCGCGCTCGATGAGCAACTGGGCGATCCGGTCTGCCACGTCGACGCCCGCTACCTGGTCAAAGCGGTGGTAGTTGGGCCAGGCGTTGATCTCGAGCACCTGGTACCCTTGCGGTCCCTCGATGACGTCGACGCCGGCGATGTCCAGCCCCACGCTGCCCGCGGCCGCCACCGCAATGGCCCCGAGTTCAGCCGTCACTGGGCACGGGGCCGGGATCCCGCCCGCGGTGACGTTGGTCTTCCAACGTCCCCTCCTGGCCAGGCGGTATGTAGCGCCAATGGCCTCGCCACCTACGACCACGACGCGAATGTCGCGGCCGGGATTGGGCACGTAGCTTTGCAGGTATATCGGCGCCCCGCGGCGGGCGAGGCGGGCGACCGCGCCCCACACCGCTCTACGCCGCGTCAAGAGCGTAACCCCGGCACCCATCGTCCCGCGCCAAGGCTTATAAACGAGCGGCCGGCCGAGTCTCTCCAGGGCTATAGGGCTCAACACCACGGGCGCTCCTGGTGAACACAGCGTGTCGGGCTGCGCGATGCCGTGCACGCAAAATGCGACGCTGGACAGCGCCTTGATCTTTGCCAGGCGCCATCCGGCCGCACGGTTGACCACCGGAACGCCCGTCGCCTCAAAGGCTTCGATGAGTTCCAGCCCGTGGCCTGACGCGAGGTAGAGCGCGTTGAGCACCACGTTGGGAGCTACCGGCCGTCCGGCTCCATCCAGAAACCGGACCGCTCCTTGCCGGATCTCCAAAGCCGTCTGGTCGGGGCTGAGCAGCACCCAGCCCACGCCCCGCCGGTCGAGGCGGTTCAGCAGCGCCCGGGTGCGGTAGGCGCGAGCCCAACGATCGTGGGTGACGATGGCCACCTGCACCCTAGGCACCTCCTTTCGCCCCACCATATGTGCCGTTTCTGCACCCGGGGCCGGGAGCGGGTTCCCAATTGAGTCCAAATAGGAAGCCGGTCGCACGACGGTGTTCCCCATTTGCGCTCAGGCCTGTGGCGGGCTCCCCTAGGCGGCATAGCCTGGTTCCGAGTCCAGTCGATTTCGGAAGGCTTTGAGGGGAGAGTCCGACGTGCGCGTGCTCATCACCGGCATCACGGGTTTCGCGGGCAGCCACCTGGCCGAACACCTGCTCGCGGACGGCCGGTTTGAAGTGTACGGCATTCACCGCACCCGCAGCGGCATGCACAACATTCGCCACATCATGCACCGGCTGCACCTTTTGGAGTGCGATCTGCGGGACCCATCGGCGGTGGAGCGGGTTGTAGGGGAGGTGCGGCCGGACTGGGTGTTTCATCTTGCGGCCCAGAGCTTTGTGCCCACTTCGTGGGCCGCCCCCTACGAAACCGTTGACACCAATGTGGTGGGGCAGTTAAACCTGTTTGAAGCCATCCGCAAACATCGGCTGGCGTGCCGGGTGCAGATCGCCTGCTCGTCGGAAGAGTATGGGCTCGTCTATCCCGACGAGGTGCCAATCCGGGAAGACCAGCCGCTGCGGCCGCTCAGCCCGTATGCGGTGAGCAAAATCGCGCAGGACTACCTCGCATACCAGTATCACCAAAGCTACGGACTGGACGTAGTGCGCACCCGCGCCTTCAACCACGCCGGACCCCGGCAGGCGGAGCCGTTTGTCGTCAGCAACTTCGCCAAACAGATCGCGGAGATGGAGCGGGGACTGCGGCCGGCGGTGCTCCACGTGGGCAACCTCCAAGCCCAACGGGACTTCACTGACGTCCGCGACATCGTCCGTGCGTACCGGCTCGCCTTGGAGTGTGGCGCACCGGGGGAAGTCTACAACATCGCGAGCGGGGAAACCCACACCATCCAGTCGCTGCTTGACCGGCTGCTGGCCTTGAGCCGGGTGGAGGTCGAGGTGCGCGTCGATCCAGCGCGCCTGCGCCCGTCGGACGTGCCAATCTTGTTGGGGGACGCGAGTCGCTTCCGGGCCTGCACCGGCTGGCAACCGCAAATTCCCCTGGAGCAGACCTTACAAGACACTTTGGATTACTGGCGGCGCCACGTGGGCGCGTAAAGGGGGAGACGACCTTGCCTCGCGGGGCAAGGAAACGCCTGCTCTTTCGGGGCCAGCGTGGGCGGGCGCGGCGCCGTCGGCGCTGGCGGCGGGGCGGGCTGCCGGCCCGCTGGCCGCTGCGGGGCCGCCGATGGCGTCACGGCCGGCGGCCGGTCGTCAGGGGCGGGCTCGCCGCGCGCTTGTCCTACCCGACACGACGGGCCTTACGGTCCCGAGCGGGGCTGGATCGCCTCCTCCAGGCCCGCTGGGCGGCCGGGCTGGGGCGGCTACCCGGCATGCCGTCGCGGTCACCCTACGTCTATTACGTCGGTGCCTTCTACACCGCCGGGGGGTATCCGTATGAGGCCCGCACGGTGCTCAAGCACTTGCTGGACGCCGGTTTCACCGTGCGCGTCTTGCCGCCGCCCCCGCGGGGCCGGTGGTGGAAGGGGCTCGAGATCGACGAGGGGTTTGGCCGGCTGTTTGAGCTGTTGCGACTCCCCGTGCGCGGCCGCAGGCCACGGCTGACGCTGGTCCATCTGACGCCGGAGGCGTTTAAGGCGGCACGGCCAGGCACCGTGCGCATTGGCCGCACCATGTTTGAGGCCGACCGGCTGCCGCCGCACTGGGTAGCCGCTTGTAATCGCATGCACGCGGTCTGGGTGCCGTCCCACTTCAACTATCACACCTTCGCTGCGAGCGGCGTCGACACGCGCAGGCTGCGGGTGTTGCCCGTCGGGGTGGACACACAACTGTTCCATCCCGGTGCGGCACCTTTGCCGGTGCCTGGGGCGCGCGGTTTTCGTTTCCTTTCCGTATTCAGCTGGATTCGCCGCAAAGGTTGGCCCCTGTTGATCGAAGCGTACGCCCGGGAGTTTCGGCCCGAGGAGGACGTGACGCTGGTGCTCAAGACGAGCCCGGGCGCTGCCGCCGTGATCCGCGAGTTCCTGCGGAATCTCCAGCTGCCCTGGGAAGGCGTCGCCCCCATCGTCGTCGATGAGCGGCCTCTCAGCGCGGTTGAGCTCGCGGGGTTGTACACAGCCTGCCATGCCTTTGTGCTGCCCACCCGCGGCGAGGGGTGGGGCTTACCGCTGCTTGAGGCGATGGCTGCCGGTCTGCCTGTTATCGCTACTCGCTGGAGCGCCCCCACGGATTTCCTGCACGACGGCATCGCGTACTTGATCGATGTGGAGCGGCTGGAGCCGGCGCCGCCCGACGTGGAACTCGGCCATCTCTACGGCGGCCTGCGTTGGGCTAAACCGAGCCTTGCCCACCTGCAAGCCCTCATGCGGCATGTCTTTACCCGCCAGGCGGAGGCGCGAGCGAAAGGGGAGCAGGCGCGGCGGGAAGCGGTGGCGCGGTGGGACACCCGGGTCACCGGGCCGGCGTTTGCCCGGGAACTGGCAGAGTGGGTGCGGCGGTAGCGCTTCAAAAAAAAAGCGGGGCAGGCCCCCAACCGGGGGCCTGCCATGTTGTTCGCGGGCGCAGGCGGTTGGCAGCGGAAGAGGTGCGTGCGCCCTTAGCCGGGTCCGGCGGCTATCCTGCGTTATGCCGGCTGCTCCTGACCCTGGTTCTGATCCGGCTCCAACATGGACCGCAGCGAGCTGGCCAGCTGCCGGAAGCGCGGGTCGTTTTCAAGCATCGGCAGCAGCGCGCGCAATGCCAGCGGGACGGCACCGTTGGTGAGGCTGTTGTTCAGGACTACCACCACCACGACGATCAGCACGAGGATCAGGGTGACGTCGACATTGATGTTGACGTCGTGGTTTTGGGCCGTGTTCACCGTTTGCGACACGGGCACTATGAGGCGGCGTCTCTTGCGGCACGCGCCCATGGGTTGTCACCTCCCTGGCCTGGGGTGTGTCATGCATTCATAGGTGATGCGACGGTGGTCATGCCCGTGATAGGAGTCGATTCGCGTTTGATTTGGGAACGGAGTCGAGTGGAAACCGGCCGTCAGGCCGGCTGCCGCCGGCGCGGTGCTAGATCAGGACCGTTTTCCTGCCGCGGCGCCGCCGGCGGTTACATAAGAATGGGAACAAACTTTTCGGAGAAGGGATCCCATTGCGGATACTGTACCTGTCATGTCACGCGGCCCTGGAGTATGACGAGCTGCAGCTGCTCGCGAGTTTGGGCCATGAGGTATTTTGCGTTCATGGCTCGTACCAGGTGCCCCAAGCGCCCGCCGACAGCGTGCGCCCGCCCTTGCCGCTTCCCCGCTACCCGGCCCTCGAAGCCATCGCCCGGCAATGCTCCCGCGAACGGCTCGATCCTAGGCTCGTGGCGTGGGCCGACATTATCTTGGTGATGCACGTCCCGCAGTGGATCATAAACAACTGGCATCTCTTTGGCGGAAAACGGGTCATCTGGCGCAGCATCGGCCAGTCAACGCCCCGGACCGAGCGTATGCTCCGGCCGTACCGCAGGCTGGGGCTGGAAGCAGTGCGGCATTCCCCCGGAGAGCTGCGCATCCCGGGGAACATCGGCGCGGACGCGATCATTCGCTTCTACAAAGATCCCGATGAATTTTGCGGTTGGACGGGGAACTCCGATGAAGTGATCACCCTGAACCGCAGCATGCGGGCCCGCGCCGCCGCCTGCAATTTCCCAGCGTTCGTCGCCTTGACGCAAGGCTGTAACGCTCGCGTCTACGGCCATGGCAATGAGGACACCGGTCCGTTAAACGGCGGAGCCCTGGACTACGAGGCCATGAAACGGAAGTTGCGGGAGGCCCGCGTGTACGTTTATACGGGCACGAAGCCCGCCTGCTATACGCTGGGCTTGGTGGAGGCGATGATGACGGGCATTCCCGTAGTGGCCCTCGGTTCCCGCTGGGGCGACGTGGGGTGGGGAAGCTACGAGGTGCCGCACATTATCCGCAACGGGGTGGACGGCTTTGTCAGCGACGACCTAGGCTACCTGCGGCAGGCCATCGCCCGCCTACTCCAGGATCACGGGCTCGCGGCCGTCATCGGCCAAAACGGTCGCCAGCGGGCCATTGCTCTCTTTGGGGAACCGGCCATCCGCGCCCAGTGGGTTGCACTGCTCAGCCGTCCTCACCCGGGCGTCCGGACGGGGCGCCGGCGCGTGCCCGGCAGGCGGCGACGCCGGTGGGGGCGAGGGCGGCTGGGCGGGGGCCATATGCGGCGCCGGCTGCTTCGCCGTTCCCCCAGGCGACTGGGAAGGCGTGGTCTGTTCTGGGGCCTGCGTTCGCGACAGGCGGTTTCGGCCCGGCGTGCTGCCCGGCCTAAGCCGATGCGCCGGCGCCCGATCACAGGTCGGCACCGCAGGAGATGGTTGGCATGACGACGCCGTCCACGAGGGCCAGCGCGCGCCCGCCCGCCCAGCCGGGGGACGGCTTTGCTCGGCAGGGCCTTGCGCGGCGCGGAGAGCGACGGCGCCGGTTTCGCACACGCCGGCGATGGCGGGCACGCCCCTGGGTCGCGATTCTGTTGCCCTATCTTGGGGAAGCGGATGCGACGGGGACCGACGCCTTGACGGAATACGAGGTGCTGCGTCGCCGCGGGCTACGAGTCACTCTCCACGCCCCGCAGTTCGAGCCGGTCTGGGCGTCTCTCATTCGCCCGCCTGTTGACGCGGCACGGGCCCACATCCTCATCTATCACCACGCGGTGTACTGGCCTGAAGGTGAAGAGATCCTACGCCGCCACCGAGGGCGCGTCCGAATACTGCGGTACCACAATGTCACGCCGCCCGAGTTTTTCGCTCCTTACTCGCCGGTCATGGCAGCGGACTTGGCGGAAGGGCGTGCTCAAACGGCGCGGTTGGTGCGCCTGTGCACCCATTGGACCGCGGACTCTCACTTTAGCCTACACGAGCTCCTCCAGGCTGGCGCCGTACCACGGCGGGCCACCGTCCTGCCTCCTTTCCATCAAGCGGAGGCGCTCCGCGCGGCCCCAGCCGACCCCGCCCCGGGAGAGGTGTTGGCCGACGCGGCAGAGGGCGTCGTACTGTTTGTCGGGCGCCCAACAAAGGGCTGCACCATTTCGTGCGAGTGGCCGAGGCGTGCCGGCGCCTGCACGCACCGGTCCGGTTCGTCTGGGTGGGGAAAGAACATACCGGCCCGCCCGGCTACGAGCGCGAGATCGAGGAATACGTCGATGAGCACGGGCTGCGGAGCGTCGTCCTGTTGCGGGGCAAGGTGCCCCTGCCCATCCTCAAAGGCTACTATCAGGCGTGCGATGTGTTTCTGTCTCTCAGCGAGCATGAGG
>LZRQ01000102.1 GCA_002159155.1 Firmicutes bacterium ZCTH02-B6 | reverse complement strand
CCTTGCGGGCGCGGCCGAGCATATCCAGGGTCACGTTCTCGAGCTTGGTGCCCAGGTCCTCAGAGATGAACCGGCCGCCGGTGAGGATGGCGATGTCCTCGAGCATCGCCTTGCGCCGGTCGCCGAAGCCAGGCGCCTTGACCGCGCAGACGTTGAGGGTGCCGCGGATCTTGTTGACGACCAGCGTCGGCAGCGCCTCGCCCTCCACATCCTCAGCGATGATGAGCAAGGGCCGGCCGGCCTGGACGACCTTCTCCAGCAACGGCAGAAGGTCATGCACGTTGGACAGCTTCTTCTCGTGGATGAGGATGAAGGGCTCCTCCAGGACGGCCTCCATCGCCTCGGCGTTGGTGACGAAGTAGGGCGAGATGTAGCCCTTGTCAAACTCCATACCCTCAACGATGTCCACCGTCGTGGTCGTGCCCTTGGCCTCCTCGACGGTGATGACGCCGTCCTTGCCGACCTTCTCCATCGCGTCGGCGATCAGCTGGCCAATCTCGGGATCGTTCCCGGCGATGGAGGCGACGTGGGCAATCTCCTCCTTGCCCTCGATCTGGATGGCCATGCGCTGAATTTCCTTGACGGCGACGTCAACGGCCTTGTCGATGCCCTTCTTGATCAGCATCGGGTTGGCGCCGGCCGCGACGTTCTTGAGGCCCTCGAGCACGATGGCCTGGGCGAGCACGGTGGCAGTGGTCGTACCGTCGCCGGCTACGTCGTTGGTCTTGGACGCGACCTCGCGGCAGAGCTGCGCACCCATGTTTTCATATGGATCCGCCAGCTCGACCTCCTTGGCGACCGTCACGCCGTCCTTGGTAATGGTCGGCGCGCCGAACTTCTTTTCCAGCACCACGTTGCGGCCCTTGGGCCCAAGCGTGACCTTGACCGCGTTGGCCACCGCGTTGACGCCCCGCTCCAGGGCACGGCGGGCTTCCACGTTGAAAGCCAGTTGCTTGGCAGCCATGCTTGCTTACACCCTCCTT
This sequence comes from Firmicutes bacterium ZCTH02-B6, assembly GCA_002159155.1. Lineage (GTDB taxonomy): Bacteria > Bacillota > Limnochordia > Limnochordales > ZCTH02-B6 > ZCTH02-B6. Next base: position 11,532 of record LZRQ01000102.1, on the reverse strand, counting down.
ATAGTTGGCGTATCGGGTTGGTGCTGCGGGAAAAACGTTAGTCCTGCTTGTGAATGGCGAGAATGTCGGACTCCCGCAGGATGGTGTAGGTTTCGCCGTTGAGCTTGATCTCGGTGCCGCCGTACTTGGAGAAGACGACCCGGTCGCCGACCTTTACCTCGAGCGGCACCCGCTGGCCGTTCTCCAGCAGTCGACCGGAGCCAACCGCGAGCACCTCGCCCTCCTGGGGCTTTTCCTTGGCGGTGTCCGGCAGGACGATGCCGCCCTTGGTCTTTTCTTCCTGCTCGATGGGCTTGACGACCACCCGGTCCCCAAGCGGGACAAGCTTCATAGATATGTCCCTCCTTGTTGTGGAATCGCGTGTCAAGACTGGTTAGCACTCACGCTCGCCGAGTGCTACCAAGTTTAAATATAGCGCCGGGAGGGGGCGTGTCAATACCTAGCCTCCCCAATTCTGGAGACGATGTGTATGGGGAGCCGCTCAGGGTAGTGGGGAGGGAGGACCCGGCGGGCGACCCGCTCACTGGTGGCACAATTCCCGGACAAAATGTTTGTGGGCGTGTAGGAATATACGACCTTCCGCCGAAATAGGCGAGAGTAGCCCTGGAAACGTTCGCAGAACCGGAGGGAGGATTCATAATGAGCAGCAGGGCGGCAGCCGTCGGGAGCGACGGCAGTCTTCTTGACCGTTGGTTCCGTCTTAAGGAGAATGGGACCACGGTGCGCACGGAGGTGGCGGCGGGGCTGACCACCTTCATGACGATGGCGTACATCATCTTCGTGAACCCCGGTATCCTCTCGTCGACGGGGATGGACTTTGATGGGGTTCTCATCGCGACGGTCATGGCCACCGCCTTTGGGACACTGCTGATGGCTTTCCTGGCCAATTACCCGTTCGCGTTGGCGCCGGGCATGGGCCTCAACGCCTATTTCGCATTTACCGTTGTGCTGGGGCGCGGCGTCTCCTGGGAGACCGCTCTAGGAGCGGTGTTTCTCTCCGGCGTGATCTTTGTGTTGCTGACGCTGACGCGCGTGCGGGAAACCATTGTGAATGCGGTGCCTGACGGGCTGAAAGTGGCCATCAGCGCGGCGATCGGTCTGTTCATCGCCTTCATCGGCGCCCAAAACGCCGGGCTCATCGTGGACGACCCAGCGACGCTTGTGGCCCTGGGAGACCTGAGGCAGCCGGGTCCCCTGCTGGCGTTGCTGGGCACGCTGCTCACCGCAGGCCTCCTGGCGCTCCACGTGCGTGGCGCTATCCTTTGGGGTATTCTCGCGACGACGGTGGCTGGGGCGTTGCTGGGCTACGTGCCTTGGCCTGAGCGGATCATCGAGGTGCCAAGCCTCGCGGCCTGGGCGACGGTGGCAGGCAAGCTGGACATCCCGGGCGCCTTGCGCCTCGGCTTCTTTGAGATCGTTCTCGTCTTCCTGTTTGTCGACTTCTTTGACACCATGGGTACCCTGGTCGGCGTGTCGACCCGGGCAGGTTTCCTGGATGAAAACGGTCGTTTGCCCCGGGCGCGCAGTGCGATGCTGTCGGACGCCTTGAGCACCGTGTTCGGCTCTCTGGTTGGCACGTCCACCGTGACCACCTACGTCGAGTCGGCGAGCGGTGTGTCGGCCGGCGGCCGCACCGGCCTGACCGCGGTGACGGTTGCCGTGGCGTTCGTGTTGTCCCTGTTCTTTGCCCCCATCGTGCGCATGGTCGCCGACTTCCCGCCCGCGACGGCACCGGCGCTGATCGTAGTGGGTGCGCTGATGATGCAGGTTATCGGCCGGATCAAGTGGGAAGACGTCTCCGAGGCGTTTCCGGCCTTCATCACCGTCATCGCCATGCCGTTGACCTATAGCATCGCCACCGGGATCGCTCTTGGGTTCATCAGCTATCCCGTGGTGAAGCTCATCTCCGGCAAAGGCCGCGAGGTGCACTGGCTCGTGTACGTGCTGGCGATCTTGTTCGCCCTGCGCTTTGCCTTCCTCGGGTAGACCTCGCGGCACGGAGCGCAGTCATTCAAACGGGGACAAGAAGACAAAGGGGCCGGGTCCTGGGAAGGACCCGGCTCCTGCGCGCCTTGCCGGTTCGCGATTGCCGAGAGTTGGGAGGCCGGTAGCCGAATGCCGCGTCCGGCTTCCGGGACGGCCGCTGCGTCGTTAGAGCCCGAGCAGGCTCAGCGGGCCCCGCACGGCCTCCACTGACCGCTTGAACATGGCCTTCTCTTCTTCGTTAAGTTCGATCTCGACGACCTTTTCCACGCCGCCCGCTCCCAGGATGACTGGCACGCCGACGTAGATGTCCTTCTCGCCGTACTCCCCGTTGAGGTAGGCGATGACGGGGATGAGGCGCTTCTTGTCCTTGAGGATGGCCTCCACCATCTGCACCACGGAGGCGCCGGGCGCGTAGTAGGCACTACCGGTCTTGAGCAGGCTGACGATCTCGCCGCCGCCCTTGCGGGTACGCTCCACGATGCGGTCGATAGTTTCCTTGGGCAACAACTTCTCAATGGGGATGCCGCCCGCGTAAGAGTAGCGGACCAGGGGCACCATCTCGTCGCCGTGGCCGCCCATCACAAAGGCGCTGATGTCCTCGACGGAGATGCCGAGCTCCATGGCGAGGAACGTGCGGAAGCGGGTGGAGTCCAAGACGCCCGCCATCCCCATGACCCGGTTGGTGGGCAGGCCGCTGACCTTCCAGGCCGCATACGTCATGACGTCCACCGGGTTGCTGACCACGATGTAATAGGCGTCGGGAGAGTACTTGATGCACTGTTCGACGACGCCCCGGACGATCTCGAAGTTGGTTTTGAGCAGGTCGTCGCGGGACATGCCGGGCTTGCGGGGCATGCCGGCCGTGATGACGACTACGTCGGAGCCGGCGGTGTCCTCGTAGCCGTTGGTACCCGTGATCCGCACGTCAAAGCCCTCGACGGGACCCGCTTCCAGCAGGTCAAGAGCCTTGCCCTGGGGCACGCCCTCCACGATGTCCACCAGCACGATGTCGCCCAGTTCTTTTGCAGCCGCCCAGTGGGCAGCGGTGGCCCCGACGTTGCCTGCGCCGACGATGGTGATCTTTGGCCGTGGCCTGCGCGTCAAGGTAAATCCCTCCCTGAGATGTTGTGCGGGGACGGTGGCCCGGCAAAGGCCGGCACCCCTGCCAGTGTAGCACTTGCAGACGACCGGTGGCAATATTCGGTCCGGGGCATACATTGCTACGGATGTGGATTGTGACGTTTGTCCCGCTGCTCGCGGCTCGCCGCACCTTCCCCGAGCAACCCCTCGGTTAACAAGGAGGCGCGTGCATGGAGACGTGGTTTCCCTTGGGTGATCCCGTTCCCGGACGGCAGGCCAAACCTCGCCGGCAAGGGTTGACGATGGTGATCGACAAGGGGCTTGGTCCAGCCGCCACCCGGGATCTGATGGCGGTGGCCGCCGCCCACATCGACTTTGTCAAACTGGGTTTCGGCAGTAGCCTCGTGTACCCGCAGGCGGTACTGGTGGAAAAGATCCGGATTCTCCGGGAGGCGGGGGTATATGTCTGTCCCGGCGGGACGTTGCTGGAGGTGGCAGTCTATAAGGGCGCTGTGAAGGAATTTCTCGCAGCGGCCGCCCGGATAGGCTTTACGCACATAGAGGTTTCCGAGGGCACGATCGATCTCGCACCCGACGTGCGCCGCGACCTGATCCGGCGTGCCCGGGACACGGGCTTCGGCGCCCTTGCCGAGATCGGCAAAAAGGATCCGGGACGGGCCCTAGTTCCTGAAGAGGTGTGGCGCCAGGCGGCGGAAGACTTGGCCGCGGGCGCGCAAGTGGTGATTATTGAGGGACGCGACTCCGGACGCGGGGTCGGAATCTACGATGCCGCCGGGCAGATCCGCACGGCGCTTTTGGAGGCCCTCGCCGCCGGTTTCGACGACATGGACCGCGTCATGTGGGAGGCGCCCCAGACGCAGCAGCAGCAGGCGTTGTTGCTGCGCTTTGGACCCGACATTAATCTGGGCAACGTGCAGCCCGCGGACGCACTGGCCCTGGAGGCCATGCGGCGGGGGTTGCGCGGCGATACGTTTAGGCGTTGCCTGGCGGCGGCGCAGGGTCAGCGAATTCCAACATAAATGAAAAGGAAGAGAGAGGCTGTCGGATCCCGTGCCCGAACCAAGGATATTCTCAGACTACGTGGAAAACATAATCTCTAACAACGCAAGCGCAGGAAATCCGCGATAGGGGAGGTGCCCTCACGATGGGGACGGCGGTCGCGACGGACCGGACGAACCTTGAGGAAGCCCGGCTCGCAGAGGTCAAGAACAAGTTTCTCGAGCTCCTGGAGACGGAACGGTCGTCGCCTGAGTTCCTGGCGCGTTACCGTGAAGTGGACGCCGCACTAAGCGAGCTCGTTTCCCGGCTAACGGAGTCAAGGCGTTAATTGGAGTAGGACCAAGCGGCTTGGCATCAGGCGCGGCGCTGCGGTTGTCCGCACCGTTTGGGCCGGTGCGGAACGGCCCCCGTCGGGGACCGGCGGAAGGAGCGGGCTCCTGGGTGCGGTTGACAACGAGCCTGCAAATGTAGTAATAGTGCTATGTACGGGGATTTTCCCACTGCGTGACGCGTGAGGTGGAGGGCATTGTCCCGGAGGAAGCACTGTCCGGCGTGCGGCGCGCGGATGGAGGCGGAGTTGACCACCCACCGGGCGGTCAACGCCCAAGGGCGCGCCGTGCTGTATTACAACGTGTGGCGTTATGACTGCCCCAACGGTTGTGCCACGACGACCTTGGATTTCAGCCAGGCCTCCCTGGACCCGGCGGGCCTGCGGCGCGTCGGGCAGGTGCAGGTGCGGTCCGGGCCCCGGGGCGAAATCGTGGTGCACCAGCCCTCGTTGCTGGACCGGTTGGATCTGTCGTTCATCATTTCGGCTCTTGGCCTCATCTTCGGTTACGGCATCTTCGCCTGGGCATTGGTCGTAATTCCGGCCTCACCCATCGGCAAGATCGTGTGCGCCGTGGCCCTTACGCTCAGCGCCCTGTACATTGTCGTTCACATGACGGCAGCGCCGGGACGCGGCAAGGATCAAGGCATCCCGGCGGAGGCCGCCTTGGCGGGTGAAGCGGCCGGCGGCGACGCAGGGGAGCGCTGACGGGAACTGCGCCGATGAGGACAACCGACGCACAGGAGCGATGACGGGGAGAGTAGGCGGGGCCGGCGGCCCAAGCGAGCCGGGGTGGGTGCGAGCCCGGCGGTTTGCCGCCCGTTGAAGATCACCCCTGAGCTGCCCACCGAAAGCCTTGCGGCGAGTAGACTGGGCCGGTTGCCACCGTTACCGGCGCATGAGTGGAACGCAGGCCGGGTTGGCCGTGCGTTCAATAAGGGTGGTACCGCGGGAAAATTGCCCGTCCCTTCGAGGGGCGGGCTTTTTTTTACCTTGGAGCCTTGCTACCTTGAAGCCGCCGGTGCAGAGACGGGCGGACGTTTGGGAGGTGCCTTCGCATGGACGCGGACAAGAACGTTGACTACCAGAAAACGCTGCAGCTGCCGCGCACCGATTTTCCCATGCGCGCCCAGCTGAGCCAGCGGGAGCCGGAATTTCTGCGCCGCTGGGAGGAGCGCAAGCTTTACCAGCGCCTGCAGCAGCTGGGCAAGGAGCAAAACCGCCCGGTGTGGATCTTGCACGACGGGCCGCCCTACGCGAACGGCGATATCCATATCGGTACGGCGTTCAACAAGATCCTCAAGGACATCGTCATCCGTTCCCACAGCATGGACGGTTACCACTGCCCGTACGTGCCCGGGTGGGATACCCACGGGCTGCCCATCGAGCATGCTATCATTACCGCCCACCGCATTGACCGGCACTCGATCGATCCGGTGGAGTTCCGGCGCCGGTGTAAGGAGTATGCCCTCCACTACGTCAACGTGCACCGTGAGCAGTTCCGGCGCCTAGGCGTCTGGGGAGACTGGGGCAATCCGTACCTCACGCTGACCCCGGAGTACGAAGCTCGCCAGGTGGAAGTATTCGGCGAGATGGCCCGGCGGGGCTACATTTACAAGGGCAAGAAGCCTGTTTACTGGTGCCCCCACTGCGAAACCGCCTTGGCCGAAGCTGAGATCGAGTACAAGGATCACCGCTCGCCATCGGTCTACTTTACTTTCCCCGTGGTGGACGGCAAGGGCCTGCTGCCCGCGGAGAGCGCTGTATCCGTCTGGACGACGACCCCTTGGACCATCCCGGCCAATATGGCCATCGCACTGCACCCGGAATTTGTTTACGTGCTGGCTGACACGGATCGAGGGCTCTTGCTCATGGCGGAAGGCCTGATGGAGCAGGTGGCTCAGGCAACCGGGATCGTCGTGCAGGGCGTACGGGCCCGGTTCCGGGGACGGGAACTCGAAGGCGTCGTTGCCCGGCATCCGCTCTTTGACCGGGAGAGCCCCATCATCCTGGCTGAGCACGTCACGCTGGAGCAGGGGACCGGCTGCGTTCACACGGCGCCCGGCCACGGTCTTGAAGACTACGTGGTGGGCGTGCGTTACGGGCTGCCGGTTTTCGCGCCCGTCGATTCCCACGGCTGCTTCACGGCAGACGCCGGTCCGTACGCTGGGCAAAAAGTTTCCGAGGCCAATGGGCCCATCATCGCGGACCTTGAGCGCTCCGGGCGGCTGCTCAAGCGGGCGGACGTGGACCATCAGTACCCCCACTGCTGGCGGTGCCGCAACCCGGTCATCTTCCGGGCTACGGAGCAGTGGTTCGCGTCGGTGGAAGGCTTCCGCGAGGCGGCCTTGGCTGCCATCGGCCGCGTCCAGTGGGTCCCGCCGTGGGGTGAAGAGCGCATCGCCAACATGGTCGCGATGCGGGCCGACTGGTGCATCTCTCGGCAGCGGGTATGGGGCGTTCCCATTCCCATCTTCACGTGCAAGACTTGCGGCCATCATCTGATCGATGAGGAAACCATCGCCGCGGTGGCGGATCTGTTCCGTCAAGAAGGTTCCGACGCCTGGTTCCAGCGGGAAGCCCATGACATCCTGCCCGCAGGCAAGTCCTGTCCCAACTGCGGCGGCACGGAGTTTGACAAGGAAAAGGACATCATGGACGTCTGGTTCGACTCGGGTTCGTCCCACGCCGCGGTGCTGGATGAGCGGCCCGAGTTGCGCTGGCCGGCTGACATGTATCTTGAGGGCAGCGACCAGCACCGGGGCTGGTTCCAGTCGTCCCTGTTGACGGCGGTCGCGACGCGGGGCGACGCGCCGTACCGGGCTGTGCTCACCCACGGTTTCGTGATGGACGAGGAAGGCCGCAAGATGTCCAAGTCGTTGGGCAACGTGGTCGAACCCCAGGCCGTGGTGGGCAAGTTCGGAGCGGACATCCTGCGCCTGTGGGCGGCGTCCGTCGACTACCGGGGCGATGTGCGCATCTCGGAAAACATCCTCAACCAGCTGGCCGAAGTGTACCGGCGCATCCGCAACACCGCCCGGTTCCTTTTGGGCAATATTGCGGACTTTGACCCGGTCAAGGATGCGGTGCCGCTGGATGAGATGGCGGAGATCGACCGGTGGGCAGTACTGCGCCTGCGGCGCTTGAGCCGGCGGGCCATCAAGGCTTACCGGGAGTACGAATACCACGTGGTATTCCACCAAGTGCACCACTTCTGCGCCGTGGACATGGGCGGGTTTTATCTGGACGCGCTCAAAGATCGCCTGTACTGCGAGGGACCCGCGTCCAGTGAGCGCCGCTCGGCGCAAACCGCACTGTACGAGATCCTGGTGACGCTGACCAAACTGATCGCCCCGGTGCTGGCTTTCACGGCCGATGAAATATGGCAGCACCTGCCCGAGCACGCCAAGGAGCAGGAGAGTGTGCACTTGACCACTTGGGCGGAGCCGCCGGCCGAAACGCCCGACGAACAGGCTTTTATGGAGCGCTGGGAAAGGCTGTTGGCGGTGCGGCGGACGGTGACCAAGGCTCTGGAAAACGCCCGGAACGAGAAGCTGATCGGCGCGTCTACAGAGGCCGCCGTGGAGCTGTATCCCGACGAGCCCACCGCGGCCCTGCTGGCCAGTTTCACGCCCGAGCAGTTGGCGGAGGCGTTCATCGTCTCGGCGGTGCGGGTTCATCCGGCCGGGACGGTTGCGCCCGACGGGGCCATCGACGAGGGGGGCGGGGCGAAAGCGGTCGTCCTGCGCGCCCCTGGTGCACGGTGTGCCCGGTGCTGGCGCTACTCGGAGTCCGTCGGCGCGCATGCCCACCACCCGGACCTGTGCGAACGGTGCGCAACGGTGGTGGAGCGCGATTACGGGCATGGGGGCTGAGTGTTGAGGGGAATCCTACAAGGGCGTCAAGGCATAAACCGCGGCGATCGGAGCGGCGGCGATGCGGGAGGCTGTCAGCCAGAAGCTGGTGGAGAAGCTCCTGGTGCGGCTTGAGGGGCTTTTGACCTTCATGGAGCGGAGCAGCTTGGCCGAGCTCGTCGAGCTGTACCGCTCGCCCAGGCGGATGATCTTCCTCAGCTTCGCGTCGGGCGTGGCCCGAGGCTTCGGCATTGCGGTCGGGTTTACCATCATAGGGGCGCTCTTCCTGTGGATGCTCGGCCGGCTGGCCATGCTCAACTTGCCGATTATCGGCGAGTTTGTGGCGGAGATCACCCGCATCGTCCAGGGGGAGCTGGCGCGACCGTAAGCCGCTTCGGAGGCCGTATGCGAAAGGGCGGCCCTTGTGGGACTGGACGCGCACAATCGGCAAAACTTCAAAGCCCGGCTTCTTGAGGAACGGCGGCGGCTGTTGCGGTCGCTGGAGGCGCTGGCTAGTTCGGGGTGGTTGGACGCGGAGACTGGCGGCATCGGAGAACTCTCCTCCTATGACCAGCATCCGGCCGATCTCGGCAGTGAGCTGGCCGCCCGCCAGGTCGATCTGGGCCTGCAGCAGAACACCCGGCGCCTGCTGGCCCAAGTGGACCGGGCTCTCGAACGGCTCGAAGAAGGAAGCTACGGCATCTGTGAGGAATGTGGGCGCCCCATCCCCATGGGGCGCCTTTTGGCTGTGCCGTACGCGACAAAGTGCACGGCTTGTGCGGTCGCCAGCGAAGGCGACGGTGCTGCAGCGGGCGAAGGGGGTGCAACGGCTGCGCGAGAGGGGCCGCCTGGTTCGCTCCGCCGCCGGCGGCCGCCTGAGGAGGAGCTGCTGTCGCCGCCCTTCGGCCGCTGCAGCCGCAGCGGGCCCGCATACGACGGTGCCGACGCCTGGCGGGAGCTGGCCCGCTACGGCACGTCCAACAGCCCGCAGGACGCACCGGAGGAGATGGAGGACTGATCCGACGGTGCCCGCCATGCTTCAAGCGGCCCCGGTTGTAGGGCTTTCCGCCGTGTGCTAGAATTTGGGAAGCATGTTGACGGGAGGTCCCGCGCCGGTGCGCATGGTGGCCGTGGGGCTCGCCGTAGTGGTGGTGGACCAGGCCGCCAAGTGGTGGGTCGTCCACCGGCTAGCGCCTGGCATCCGCAACCCGGTACTGCCGGGGCTCATCTATTTGACCCGGGTGCATAACCCGGGCGCTGCGTTCGGTCTTTTCCCTTACCAGCACATTTTGTTGAGCCTAGGCGCCCTCGGAGTACTGTTCTTTGCCTGGTGGCGGCGCCGCGACATTCAGCGATTGCCCGCAGGGATGAGGTTTGCCATCGCTTTGGGGTTGGGCGGGGCGACCGGCAACCTGATTGACCGGCTTTTGCGCAGCGCGGTGGTGGATTTTATCGACCTGGGCATCCTCCCGGTGTTCAATGTGGCGGACGTGGCCATCGTGACAGGTGTCGCGCTCTTGTCATGGTTCGTTTTGACCGGGCGTGACGTGGCCGGGCCGAGGGGGAGCCGCGGTGGAACATAGGGAGTTGATAGTCCCCGCCGACGCCGATGGCCAACGCTTGGACCGCTGGCTGGCGGCGGCCGGGGTGGGACCTTCCCGTGCTTTTGTCCAGCGGTTGATCGACGGTGGGCTCGTTCAGGTAGAGGGGAGGCCGGCCGCGGCCAGCCACAAGTTGCGGCCCGGCCAGCGGGTTACGGTTTACATCCCGCCCCCCGAGCCGGCGGAGGCGCAGCCGGAAGCAATCCCGCTGGACGTGGTGTACGAGGACGAGGATGTCATCGTCATCAACAAGCGGCAGGGGATGGTGGTTCACCCGGCGGCCGGCAACCGGGCGGGTACCCTCGTCAACGCACTGCTGGCGTACTGTCCGGATCTGTCTGGCATCGGGGGCAAAGAGCGCCCGGGCATCGTCCACCGGTTGGACAAGGATACTTCGGGCCTGTTGGTGGTAGCCAAAAACGACCGCGCTCACATCTCCCTCGCCCGGCAGATCCAAGCCCGGGAAGCGGTAAGGGAGTATGTGGCGATTGTGCATGGCCGCGTCTCGTCGGACCGCGGTCGGATCGACGCGCCCATTGGGCGTCATCCGGTGGACCGCAAGCGCATGGCCGTCGTACCGGGTGGCCGGTCCGCCGTCACGGACTACGAAGTGCTGGAACGGTTTCCGGGGTACACCTGCGTACGCGCCAAGCTGCAGACGGGCCGCACCCACCAGATCCGCGTGCACATGGCCCATATTGGACACCCGGTGGTCGGGGATCCCGTATATGGCCCGCGCCGCTGCCCCTGGAACCTTAACGGCCAATGCCTGCACGCCTTCCGGTTAGGTTTCCGCCATCCCCGGACAGGCGAGTGGATGTCCTTTACGGCGCCTCTGCCTCCGCACATGGAAAAGGTGCTGCGCGACTTGCGGGGCGGCCGGGCCGGCCCGGAGACCTCAGCCGCGTTTGACGGTCGCCAACCTGGTTGACAGGGGCGGGGGTATCGGCTAGACTTTTAGCAAACAGGCAAGGCACCTTTAAACCGGTCCTGTGAGGCCGGTAAGGAGCCGCCACGAGTGCAAAATCGTAAAGCGCGGGTTGCGCGCGGACCCGTGCGGCGCGTGTGGACGACTTCTTACCGGTGCCGGTAAGAAGTTTTTTTGTGCCTGCCGGAAGGGAGTGGGAAGCGTGCCGTTGGTGGACAAGGTCCAGGTGATGGACGGGCAAGCCCTGCGCCGGGCGCTGGTACGTATCGCCCACGAGATTCTAGAGCGCAACGGGGGTACAGACCAGCTGGGCCTGGTGGGTATCCACACCCGCGGCGTGCCGCTGGCGCGCCGGCTTGCGGAGCAGATCCGCCAGATAGAAGGGGTGCGGGTACCCGTTGGGGTCCTGGACATCACCCTGTACCGCGACGACCTGACCACGGTGGCGCACCAGCCTATCGTGCGGCGGACGGACATCCCCTACGACGTCACGCGCCGCACCATCGTGCTGGTGGACGACGTGCTCTACACCGGGCGGACGGCCCGGGCCGCGCTGGACGCCCTCATCGACCTGGGCCGGCCGGACCGGATCCAGCTGGCGGTGCTCGTGGACCGCGGCCACCGAGAGCTGCCCATCCGAGCGGATTTCGTCGGGAAGAACCTGCCGACGTCCCGCCAGGAAGTGGTGGCCGTGCGCCTTGAGGAGATCGACGGGCGCGACGAGGTCGTCATCCA
>LZRQ01000101.1 GCA_002159155.1 Firmicutes bacterium ZCTH02-B6 | reverse complement strand
GGCTTCGTAGGTATAGCCGCTGGGGGTATAAAAGGGGCCGCGGTAAAGCACGTAGGGCGAGCGGCTCGGCATACCAGGCCTTTGGGCCCATGAGACGTTCCAGCGGGATTGCAGCGTGATGTCCAACGCACGGCGATCAGGCAGCGGCACGGTACGGCGGGCGCCGCGCGCCCGGGCAGCGCCCGGCATTCGGCAGTCCCTCCCTGTCGGGCCAGGCTTCTACGCCGGACCTGTTTCCATCGTATGAGGCCGCCAGCATCCTGCGACCGGTGGGACGTACAACACAATAGGATTCGGTTCCCGCACGCTCATGCGCGGCGGACGCATAGCTATGGCGATCAAGGGGCGCCGCAGGCTGGCGGTGGGGGACACACCTATCCGGCAACGTGTCCGGCGGGAGGGGGCTGGCGGTGTGCACGGCGCGGAGCCGGCGTGGGGACAGGGGGGATTGCCGGCTGCCGTCGGTGCGCGCCGCCGGGGGGTGGGGACGTCCTGTGCGCATCCTAATGCTGTCGCACTACTTTCCCAGCGGCCAGATGACCCACGTTTTCGCCCTGGCGAGGGAACTAGCGCGGCAGGGGCACGACGTGCACGTGGTCAACGGGCGTGTGCGCACTTCGCGGCAATGGCGCTACGTTCGCACCTTGGCCGGGCAGGTCCCGTGTTCCGTCAGGCTGGGCGCCGCACGGTTGACCGCACTGGCGCGGCGGCTGCGGCCGCACGTGATTCACGCCCACTCCAAGCGCACCTTCGCTCTTGGCGCGTGGCTCTCACGGCGCACCGGGATCCCGCTGATCATCACCTGTCACGCGCGCACCCTGATCCGCCCTGAGTACGAACCGGCCTTCGCACAAGCGTGCCGGATCATCTGTCCCTGGGAGACGCTGGCTGCGGAGATGGGGCCGCGAGGCGGCCGTACGCGAGTGATCCCCAACGGGATCGACCTGGAGCAGTTCCCGTTTCGCGAGCGGCCGCCGCGGGCGACTCTACGCGTCCTCTATCTTGGACGGGTGGATCAGCTCCGGCGAGCCGGCGTGGAGGCATTGTGCCGGGCAGTGCTGGGACTCCCCGGGGTCGAGCTGGTCCTCGCCTCCGACCGCCCTGGTGCACCGTGGGTGCAGCACGTCGGGTGGCTGGCCAATCCAGCTCCTTGGCTGGCAGACAGCGACGTGGTGGTGGGGACGGGACGGGCAGTGCTCGAGGGCTTGGCCACCGGCTGCGCGGCCCTCGTGCTCGGGGAAGGGTGGAATGGGCTGCTGACACCGGCCAACGCGGCGTCGCTGGCCAGGGACAACTTCATCGGCCGCGCCGGCGCGGTACGCCCGACGCCGGACGCGATTCGCCACGCCCTCGTCCAGCTCCAGCAGGACGCGGGGCTTCGTCGCTCCCTCGCTGTGTGGGGCCGGCGCTTTGTGGAGGAGCGGTTCGACATCCGCCAGGTGGCTGCCCAGACGGCCGGCTTGTACGCGGAAGTCCTCGAGGAGGCGTGCATTCGCCGGCGTCAGCGCCACTCCGGGGGCTGATGACGGTGTCGCTGGGCCCGGTGTGGGTCGTTGCCAGCCCGCGGCTGCCGAAGGGGCAACTTTTGATTTCCACTGGGCTTGCCTGTGCTCTTCAGCTCCAGCACGGCACCTCCGGCGCGGTACGGTTGGGGGCTGGCACTGCCAGCGGCGTGCTCCGGGTGTTTCCAGGACGTGGATTCGTTCTTTGTTTGTGGCCGGCGGCGGTCAACGCGTTGCACGTGCCGGTGCCGGTGCGGCTGTGGGCGCGCAAAGGGACCGCGGGCGCGCAAACCGTCATTGAGTTGGGCCCTGTCGTCGGAATTTTGGCTGGCCAGTACCATGGCACATACCGGCTATTCCTTGAAATGGCGCGTCGGCGGGCGACGTTGGCGTATCTCTTTACACCCGCCGATGTGCTCTGGGACGGCCGTGTCGTGCTGGGACGTCTCCGAAAGCGGGGGCGCTGGGTGCGCCGGCCGTGCCCGTTTCCCCACGTCGTCTTTGACCGCTCGATTGGTATCGGGCGGCACGACGAGGTCAAGGAGCTCTTATCCCGAATGAGCGCCGACGGATGCGCCGTCTTCAACGGCGATTTGGGCGACAAGTGGAGCATGCACCAGCACCTCGCCTCTTGGCCCGAGTTGAGCTCCCACCTCCCGGAGACCGCCTTATTGGAGTCGTGGGATACGGTGCGGGCGATGCTGTCCCGCTGGTGTGCGGTGTACGTGAAACCTGCCGCGGGCTTTATGGGCCTCGGCATCCTGCGGATCGAGCGTGCAGGCCAGGGGTTCGTCCGCCTGGCCAGCAGCACGGGCTTGGCCGGGCGCCGCGTGTCTGAGGCCGTTGCTGCGGGGATCGTGGGCGAGCGGCTGGCCAACGGGAAGTGGCTGGTCCAGCAGGCGCTCGACCTGGTGCGGGTGAGCGGGAGCCCCTGCGATGTGCGGGTGCTGGCGCTCAAGGACGGATGTGGACGGTGGCGCATCGCCAGCGTCATCGCACGCCGCGCCGGCGCGGGGAAGATCGTCTCCAACCTGCACAGGGGGGATCCGTTGTGCCCTGGCGGGTCGTGGCACGGCGGGTTCCGCGCCCCCGGGGCGCGGCGCCGCTCACGGTCGACCTCAGGCGGCTGGTGGAGAAGATCTTGCCCGCTGTAGACGCTATCGCGCCGCAGGCAGGCGACGTCGGTGTGGACATCGGCGTCGATCGCAGCGGGCGCCTGTGGATTATCGAGGTCAACACAAAGCCCGGGCGCTCTGGCCGGTTGACCAATCCGGCCGTGTACAGCCTGCCCATCGAGTACGCCAGATTCTTGGCGGGTTTTCGGCCCGAGGCGTCCAGGCCGAGGACCCCCGTAGGGATGTCGCCCGAATGTGGCGGCAAGGAATCATGAGCCCCCTAGAGAATCCCTCCAATATGAAGACGCTCCTACTCTTTGACTTGGACGGAACACTGGTGTTGGGCGACGGAGCGGGCCGCCGCGCGGTCGTCCGAGCGTTCGCGCTCCTCTACGGCGCCGCTGACGATTGGGAGTCCCTGGACACGGCCGGCCGCACCGATACGGCGATCTTTGAAGATATGCTTCGGCGCATCGGCCGGGAGCCGGCCGAAGCCTGGAGCTCGCGGCTGTGGGACACTTATGTCGACTGCCTGATCGACGAAGTGCGACAACGGCCGGGACGTCTTGCTCCCGGCGTGCGGGAGTTGTTGGCCCGGTGCTCTCCGGAAAGCGGCTTGTATGCCGCACTGGGGACGGGCAACCTGGAGCGGGGGGCTCGGGTGAAGCTCGCACCGCACGCCATCAACGATCCCCTGCCCGTGGGCGGCTTCGGCAGCGACACGATGGATCGCGCGGAGCTGGTGCGCGTCGGCGTGGAGCGGGCGCGCGGATACTACCGGACGGATTTTGACCGGATCGTGGTGGTCGGTGACACGCCGCGGGACGCGGAATGCGCATTGGTCAACGGCTACGCGTGTGTGCTGGTGGCGACCGGTCCTTACGACGCATCCAGCTTGGCGCGCTGCGGGGCCGATGCGGTGCTCGCGGATCTTTCGAACACCGAGGCAGTGCTGGAGACCATCGACAAGCTGCCGCGGCGGGGATGAGCGACGGCGGGTGCCGGCCGACGGCCCACGACCCGCCGGGCAACGGGAGGCAGCGCAGTGGGCGGTCCACTTCGCGCAGCCGGGACCAACGGGGGGTTCCGGCTCGTCGCTTTGGATATTGACGACACGCTGCTCGGGCTTGACCAGCAGCTTTCCCCGAGGGATGTGGCGGCGGTGCGGCGCTGCCGCGAAGAGGGCATCGAGGTCATCTTGGCCACGGGTCGGACGCGCCTGACGACGCTGCCGGTGGCCCGTGCCATCGCCGACGACCTGCCTATGATTTGCACCACTGGCGGCGTGACGTACGACGGGGCTGGGCGTGTCCTGCGCCGTTTGACGGTGCCGCTGTCACTGGCCCAATGCATGCTGCGGCAGATGCGGGAAGCGGGGCTGCGCGCCCGGGTTGACGTCGACGACGTCATCTACTACACGGCCGATCCCGGTCGCAACCCGTATGCCCCGCAGGGCGTCGTCGATCCGGAACTGGGCGATCATTTGCCGGCGCCGCCTGATCAGATCATCGTCTGGGGCGAGGCCGAGTGCCGGTGGGTCATCCGGCATTTCAGCTACTTGGACGGCGCTGTGCAGCTCTTGGTGCTACCCAGCCACGACGACCCCCGGGTCATTCATATCTTGCACCCGCTGGCCACCAAAGGCCACGCCTTGGCCGATTACTGTGCAAGCCGCGGGATCGACCGGCGGCAAGTGTTGGCCATGGGGGATTCCCTCAACGACTTTAGTCTTCTTAGTTTTGCGGGCACGGGCGTGGCCATGGGGCATAGTGATCCCAGGCTGCACCTGGTAGCCGATGTAGTCTTAAAGAAGGGGGAGACCGTGGCCGACGCCCTGGAGGCGTGGGTGTTCCATCCACCAGCGGGTTGAAGGAGCGCAGCGGCCAACGGCGAAGGTTCCAACATCCGACCAGAAAATACCAACGCGAATCCGCAAGGTTTGCGCCTGAGGACAAGGAGGGGTCGCTGGTGAAACGCATCGCGGTGCTGACCAGCGGCGGTGACGCGCCAGGGATGAACGCAGCCATTCGCGCGGTGGTGCGCACGGGCATCGCCGCCGGGTTGGAGGTGTACGGCGTACGTAACGGGTACGCCGGCCTTATCAATGGGGAAATCGAGCGGCTGACCAACCGCGACGTGGGCGGTATCATGCAGCAGGCCGGCACCATGTTGCGGAGCGCGCGCTCCAAGGAGTTCCGTGAGGAGGCCGGGCGGCGCCAGGCCATCCGCAAGCTGTCTGAGCGGCGGATCGATGGCCTTGTCGTCATCGGCGGCAACGGCACGCAGACTGGCAGCTACGAGCTGTCGAAAATGGGTTTTCCCGTCGTTGGCGTAGCATCCACCATCGACAACGACCTATATGGGACGGATATCAGCATCGGCGCCGACACCGCCGTCAACACGGTCCTTGAGGCCATCGACCGGATTAAGGCGACGGCATCTTCCCACAGCCGGGCGTTTCTTGTGGAAGTCATGGGCCGCGACACGGGCTACATCGCCCTCATGGCGGGCATCACCGGCGGGGCCGAGGCGGTGATCATCCCTGAGGTCCCCATTGAGCCGGACGATGTGCTCCAGGAGTTGAAAGACGCATACGCCCGGGGCAAGTCCCATGCCATCCTGGTGGTGGCGGAAGGCGCGAAGCCCAACGCTTCCCAGCTAATCGAGTACTTCCGCGAGCACAAGGCTGACACCGGGTTTGAGCTCCGGCTGACGGTGCTTGGCCACGTGCAGCGGGGTGGCACACCCACCGCTTTTGACCGCATGCTGGGCACACGGCTGGGCGCGGCCGCAGTACAGGCGCTCTTGGGCGGCCACCACGGGGTGCTGGTAGGGTGGGTCAACCATCGGCCTCACGTGACCCCTTTGTCGGAGGTGGCGGGCCGCACCCGGTATGCTGACCGGGAGCTGTACGAGCTCGCGCGGGTCTTGGCGCGCTGACCGGCCCACCACTTTTGCGGGGAGGAGTCGGGGAGGGGGGCGGACCGATGGACCTCGGGCGCATTCCCCAGGTCCGGGGCTCAACTTCTACCTTGCCGATCCTTGGCTGCGCCGGCTTTTGGCGGGCGCATGGGCGCCCGAAAAGCGCGAGCGCGCTGAAGTTGCCTTGACCCGCCTCGGCCAGCTGGCCGGCACTCTCTTTGATGAGCAGGCGGAGTACACGGATCGGTTCGCCCGTCCTCGCCTTGTCACCCACGCCCGCGACGGAAACCCGATTAACAGGGTCGAGTACAATCCTCTGCTGCTCGAGGGCCGGCGGCAGGCATAGGGGCTGGGCGCCGCCGGGCAGTGTTTTGGACCGGATCCTCTCCCGCCCACGTTTCACTTTGTCTCGGTATCCCTCATCAGCCAGGCCGACACGGGGCATGCCCCGTAACCCTAACCGGGGCCACCGCCCACGTCTTGGCTCGCTACGGCACGGTAGGGCAGCCCGCTGCCGGACGGGACGTGGCGGCTGTCCGGGGAAAAATGGTTTTGCAGCAATGCCGATGCCGACGTGGCCCTGGTGACCGCCAGGCCTAAGGGCGCGCCGGCAGGCACCAAGGGGCTGGCGCTGTATCTGGTGCCCCGGCTGCTCCCTGACGGCCGGCTCAACTCGTACCGGATTCGCCGGCTCAAGGACAAGCTGGGGACGATCAGCGTGGCGACGGGTGAGATCGAGCTCAACCAAGCCCAAGCGGAGCTGATCGCCCCGCCACCCGACGGTTTCCGGCTGATGATGGAGGCGTTGCAGTTTTCCCGCATCGACAACGCCTTCGGCTCGGCAGGACTCATGCGACGCGCTTTCCTGGAGGCCGGCGTCTATGCCTCCCGGCGTACAGCCTTCGGTGACCTGCTGCTTCGCTACCACCGGCTTCTACGGGATGCCCAAGTGGTGCCGGTGTGGGAAGGCCCGGCCAACATCCAGGCGCTGGAGGTCTTGCGGGCGTTGAGCCCCAAACTGGACGCTGTTGGTGGCCCAGTGGCTGGCCCGGACGCGCCTGAGGCGGCCGAAACGGCGAGGCATTGACGCGGCGGCTAGAGCAGGAAGCCGTACCCGTATGTGGAATACTGTCGGCAAAGACGTCAGAAATGTCCCCTGTTCCAAGGAAGCGTGCGACGAGGGAGCAGCCGATGCAACTTATCCAAAAGTATGAAGAAGAGATGGCGCTAGTACGGGGCTGGGCAGGGTGGATGGGCGTCGCCCTGCTGGCGGTGGCGCTGCTGGGCGCCCCGTGGCTCTTACGAGGGTATCAACTTTACATTGCCAACATCATCGGCATCAAGATCATCGTCGCGATCGGGCTTAACCTCCTAGTGGGCTACACGGGACAAATTTCCCTCGGTCATGTGGGGTTCGTGGCTATCGGGGCGTATGCCGCGACGCATTTCGTCACCGCGCTGGAGCGGGCGGCCTTCTTTCAGTGGCTGGGCGGTCCCTTCTGGGTGGCGTTGCTCGTGGGTGGAGCCTCGGCGGCCGTCTTTGGCGTGTTGGTCGGACTGCCGGCCTTGCGACTCGAAGGCCCGTATCTCTCCATCGTCACGCTCGGCTTCGGCCTCGCGGTGCAGCAGATCCTGATCAACTGGCCCGCAGTGTCCGGCGGCCGGATCGGGCTCTTTGTGCCCACACCCCGGATCGGGCCGTGGTGGCTGGACACCGACCGCAGCTTGTATTTCCTCGTGTGGACGAGCGTTGTTTTACTGAGCTTGGTGGCGTTCAACCTGACCCGATCCCACGTGGGGCGAGCCTTTGTCGCACTGCGGGACAGCGACATCGCAGCCGAAGTGACCGGCGTCAACTTGCGCTACTACAAGACCCTTGCCTTTGCCGTGAGCGCCTTCTACGCAGGATTTGGCGGGGCACTGGAGGCGTACGTCATCCAGTACTTGGAGCCCACCATGTTTAACCTGTATGAGTCCATCTATTACCTGGCCATGGTGGTCGTCGGCGGGCTTGGCACTATCCCTGGGAGCATGTTCGGAGCGACCCTGTTGAGCCTGCTCCAGTTTGGACTCTCTCGCGCGCAGGAGTACCTGCCGGTCGTGTACGGCGCCGTCGTCATTCTCGTCATGGCCATCGAACCGCTCGGCCTTTACGGGCGGTGGCTCAAGATCAAGCTCTGGAGCAAAACCTGGCCGCTGTAGCCGGCCGCGGAAGGGGACGCCAGGCCTTGTTTTTCTGGCAGTTGGTGGTCAGCGGGCTGTCCATCGGCAGCTTGTATGCGCTGGTTGCTCTTGGGATCGTGCTCTTGTACCGGACCTCGCGCGTGCTCAACTTCGCCCACGGCGACATGTCCATGATCTCGACCATGGTGGCCTACAGCCTGTTGACGGTGGCCGGGGTCGCCTTCGGGCCGGCCGCGGTGCTGACGTTGGCAGCAGGCTTTGCACTGGGCGCCCTGTTCTATTTTTTCGTGCTGCGGCCCGTCAAGGAGGCAACGCTCCTGGGACAGATCATCACCACGGCCGGTTTCTCCTTGGTGTTGAGCGGCCTGGCCGTCGTCGTCTGGGGAGCGGACACCAAAGTGCTCCCGTTCCCCTTATCCCGGGCGGTCGTCTACCGCATCGCAGGCGTCTCGGTCAATCAAGTGGCCTTGGGTAGCTTTGCCGTGGCCGTTGTGGCCATGCTGGGCCTGTACGTCCTGGTCCAAAAGACCAGGTTTGGCCTAGCCATGCGGGCGGTGTCGCAAAACGATGTGGCGGCCAGGGTGCTAGGCATCCCGGTGCGGCGGGTGTTTGCCGTCACCTGGGGGGTGTCGGCAACCCTCGGAGCCATCGCCGGCATGTTGCTCGCGCCCGTGACGCTGGTCAACCCGTCGATGATGTTTGACCCGTTCCTCAAGGGGTTCGCCGGTGCGGTGCTGGGCGGCCTGGACAGTCTCCCCGGGGCCATCGTCGGGTCGCTCATCATTGGCGTCGCGGAAAACCTTTTCGGCGGCTACGTGTCCACGTCGCTGCGGACGACGGTTGCCTTCCTGATCATTATCGCCGTGCTCTTGGTGCGGCCGGAGGGCCTTTTTGGACATAAGTTCATGCGACGCGTCTAGCGGCCTAGGTTCTGGTACGGCCAGGTCCATACACGGCTGGCACGCTGGCGGGCAGTGCGGAGGGGGGATGTGCGGAACGGCGGGCGCGGCAAAACGTCAGGCAAGCGCGCAAACGTCAGGCGCGCGGGAAAATATCCAAAAAACGGGGCTTAGAGGGGGTTGAAGAGTTTGCGACTTGTTTCTCGTGCTCGCATTGCGTTGGGGTTGGCCCTGATCATGGCCGTGCTGGCAGCGTTGCCGACCGCGGCCCAGGAGCGCGGCATCACTCCGACGGAGATCATCCTGGGCACGACCGCACCCCTGTCCGGGCCGGCGGCGCCGTGGGGCGCGACGGCCCGGGGCGTGGAGGCGTATCTCCAGTACATCAACGAGCAGGGCGGCATCCACGGCCGCACTTTCCGGTTTGAGATCCGGGACGACGGCTACCAGCCCCCGCGCGCTGTGGCAAACGTGCGCGAACTGGTGGAGCGGGTGGGCGTCTTTGGCATCGTGGGCATGATCGGCTCGGCCAACGCCGCTGCCGTGCGCGACTACATGTTCCGCAATGAGGTCGTCTGGATGACGCCCGCGGTGGAGTCTGACCCGTGGATTGGGAATCCCGACATCCACTATCTATTTGTGACGTATCCCAACTACTATCAAGAAGCCAAAATCTTGGCCCGCTACGCGGTCGAGGAGCTGGGCCTGCAGCGCATCGCCGTTGTCTACCAGAACGACCAGTACGGTATGAACGGCTTGAGGGGCGTGCGGGACGCCCTGGCGGAGCTGGGAATGGCGCCCGTGGCGGAGGTCTCCTATGAGCTCACGGATGCCGACTTGAGCGTCCATGCGCTGCGCATCGGCGAGGCCCGGGCCGAGGCCGTCATCCTGTATGCCACGCCCAACCACGGCGCGATGGCGGCGGCGGCGCTGGCACAGCTCAACCCGCGCCCGCAGATTCTTTCGTCCTTCACCTTGGCGGATCCGGTCATGGCTCGCCTGGCCGGTCCGGCGTGGGACGGGGTGATCGTGCCGTCGTACTTCCCCTACCCGGGTACCGATGAAAAGGTGGACCGCGTCCTGCAGATCCTGGTCGAGCGCAATCCAGAGCTGGCCACCATGGCCTTCAACGCCCTGGCCGGCGTCACCTTTATCGAGCCGATGCTGGAAGGCTTTCGCCGGGCCGGTCCCAACTTGACCAAGGAATCCTTTGTGGCTGCGATGGAGTCCATCAAGGACTGGGACGGGGAGATTTTGCGGGGCGTGACCTTCGGTCCAGGCCGCCGGCAGGGCATCAACCGGATCTTCCTGTCGCGCATGGTGGGCGGCGTGCCGGAGCGGCTGACGGACTGGATCGAGTATCCGGTCGAGTTCTGAGTTGATCATGGCAGTGAACATCAACGGCAACAAAACAGGCGCCGGACCTCTACTGGAGGTCCGGCGCCTCAGCCTCCGCTTTGGCGGCATCCAGGCCCTCACCGACGTGCACCTCACGGTGCGGCCGGGGGAGCTCATGTCCGTCATCGGGCCAAACGGTGCCGGGAAAACCAGCCTGTTCAACTGTATCACCGGCTTGTACCGGCCGTCGTCGGGCGAGATCCGGTTTAACGGGCGCAATATCGTCGGGTTGAGGCCGGATAAGATCTCGGCGCTTGGGATAGCGCGCACGTTCCAGAACATTGAGCTCTTTCGCCATATGACCGTTCTGGATAACCTGCTCCTCGGCCGGCACCTGCACGTGCGCTCGGGCTTCTTCTCGGCCGCCTTTTCCACGCCCCGGTGGTGGCGGGATGAGGTCGCGCAGCGGCGCCGGGTGGAAGAGATCCTGGATTTGCTGGACCTGCAGTCGGTGCGCCACCGCATGGTCGCATCGCTTCCCTATGGCCAGCAGAAGCTGGTGGAGGTGGGAAGGGCGCTGGCCACCGAACCGCGCTTGTTGCTCCTTGACGAGCCGTCGGCCGGCATGACGGCGGAGGAAAAGCAGGACCTCGTCTTCACGATCCGGGATATCCAAAGGGACCTGGGAATCGCGGTCGTCCTGGTCGAACACGACCTGCGGATGGTCATGGAGATCTCAGAACGTATTGTGGTCCTGGACCGGGGCTCGGTGATCGCCAATGGGCCCCCGGCCGACGTGCAGCGGGACCCGCGCGTCATCGAGGCGTACCTAGGGGAGGAGGCGATGGGCGCTGCTCGCGGTGCGTAATGTGGAAAGCCGCTACCAGGGTCGCGTGACGGTGCTGCGGGGCCTTTCCCTGACGGTGCAAGAAGGACAGCTGGCCGTGGTGCTGGGCTCCAACGGCGCCGGCAAGACGACGCTGCTGCGAACCATCAGCGGCCTTATCCCGGACCAGCCGGAAAAGGGCGTCATCGAATTTGAGGGCAAGCGCCTCAACGGCCTCGACCCCGAAGATATCGCCGCGCTCGGGATCGCCCACGTGCTGGAAGGCAGGGGTGTCTTCCCCGAACTCACCGTCATGGAAAACCTGTTGCTGGGCGCCTACCGCCGCGCGGATCGCGCCGGGGTGCGCGAAGACCTGGAGCGGGTGTTTGGCCTGTTTCCCCGCCTGAAAGAGCGCCACCGCCAGTTGGCCGGACTGCTGTCGGGGGGCGAACAGCAAATGCTGGCCATCGGCCGGGCGCTTTTGGGGCGCCCGCGCCTGCTTCTTTTGGATGAACCGTCGGTCGGCCTTGCGCCAAAGCTCGTCAGTGAGATCTTCCAGGTCTTGAAAGAGATCAACCGGCAAGGGACCACCATGCTTCTTGTGGAGCAAAACGCCCGGGTGGCGCTGGAAGTGGCCGACTACGGTTTTGTGCTGGAAACCGGCCGCATCGTGTTGGAAGGCTCTGCCGAGCAGCTGAAGGCCAACGAGAACGTCCAGGAGATGTACCTGGGCGTACAAAAGGAAACGTCGGTCAAGGGCTACCGCCGTTGGAAGCCGAAGCGGCGCTGGGCGTAGGGCCCGGTGCCGCTCGGGCGGCTCCAGAAAATCCCACCGTTGCGCACCGGACCTGGGGCCTGGTAAACTCTAGAAAGAGCGCGTCCCTTGCGCTCGTCCGATCCACGCAGCTTCCCACCTGTCTCTGCCTCGTCGCTTGATACGTGTGGGCACTCGCGGTTGTCCGACAGCTCTATGCACCGCGCCCGGACAACCACCGGACCAAGGGGGTTACCTATGGCGTCTGTGCTGCAGCTTGTGGTCCTCCTGCCCTTCGCCGCCGCTGTGCTGGTGCCTCTTGCCGCGCGGCGGTTTCACCGGCACCTGGGATGGCTTCTCCTGCCGGTGCCGGCCGCCATCACCGTCTATCTCTTCCGCCTCATGCCTGCACTCGCCGGTGGCGAGACGTTGGCTTCCGTGTGGCGCTGGGCGCCCGCTGTCGGCCTTGAGTTTTCTCTGAAGCTGGACGGCTTTGGCCTCCTTTTCGGCCTGCTTATCGCGGGCATCGGCACTCTGGTCGTGGCGTATTCGGCATCCTACCTTGGCCCCGGAGAGGACCTGAGCCGGTTTTACGTCTGCCTGCTCCTGTTTATGGGCGCCATGCTGGGGGTTGTCACCGCCGACAACCTGTTGACCCTCTACATGTTCTGGGAAATCACGTCCATCAGCTCGTTCTTGCTTATCGGTTTTTGGCACACTCGCGCCGAGTCGCGGGAAGGTGCCTTAAGGGCCATGCTGATCACCGTTCTGGGCGGCTTGGCCCTGCTGGCCGGGTTTCTTCTCCTGGGGCAGGCGGCTGGTACCACGTCCTTGCAGGAGCTGGCCCGTCGGACCTCGGACATCACCGCGCATCCGTACTACCCAGCCGTGGTACTGCTGATCCTGCTGGGGGCGTTTACAAAATCGGCCCAAGTGCCGTTTCACTTGTGGTTGCCGGGCGCCATGGCCGCACCGACGCCGGTGAGCGCCTATTTGCACTCGGCCACGATGGTCAAGGCGGGGATTTTCCTTGCGGCCCGCATGGGGACCATCCTAGGCGGGACCGAGCTGTGGTTCTATTC
>LZRQ01000100.1 GCA_002159155.1 Firmicutes bacterium ZCTH02-B6 | reverse complement strand
GCCGGGCACCGTCCCAGCGCGGGACGAACGCCCGCTGGCAGCGTTGGCAGCGGCTCCTGGATCCGGACGGTGAGGAGCCCTACCGGGGATTGGTCAGGATGACCGGCAGCTTGTAGGGCTGCGGGGCGTTGGCGGCTTTGGCGACCGTATAAACCAGGAACAGCTGGGCCACCAGGAGCACGCCCAGGCCAGCCGCCTGGAGCATGAGCCCCGGCCACACCGCGGCCGCCATGTTGGCGCTGGAGCCGTACGTGGCCCGTTCCACCACCTGCGCCGTGCCGCCGAGCCAGAGACCGGCCACATAGAGCACGGCGCCAAGGCCCGACAGGCCCAGGTGCCAGCGGGCCGCCCGCGCGCCGTAGAGCGGCGTGGCGGGACGATCGGCCGGGCGCCGCAACATGGGCAAGAGGTGATAGATGCCGGCAAACAGGAGGAAGGTGCAGCCGCCGACCAGCGCCGTCAACGGGCCGGCCACGGCCCACTGGGTGTTGCGGACCGCCGTTTCAATGATGCTCAAGGGCAGGAGGGAGGCCTGCACGCCCGCGAGGACGATTAGTTCGGTGCCCCAGATCAATGCCCGGCCGGGCGGTGTCGCCAGCACCGCACTCCGCCGCGGCCACACGGTCATCACGATGTTGGTGGCGCCGGCGAGGGTGGGGATCAACGCGAGCACCGCGAGGCTCGCGGCCAGAGCTGCAGCCCAGGCGGGCATTTCAGAACCAGCCAGCCGCGACGCGCCCGCACCGGCAAAAAGCACCAGTCCCCACAGACCCCATTGGGCGAGGGAGCGGCTGTAAAGAGGCTGGCCGGATAGATCGGGCGCCACATACAAGGCCGCCGCCAAAGCCAGCGGAACCGCCCACAGCCACACGACGCCCTGGGTGTACACGCCATAGAGCAGAGCGTTTAAGGGCTCGATGGGCCAGCCAGGCGCCAGGATGCCGCTGCCGAGGAGATAGAGCGGCACAATCCAGGCCAGCGCCGCGACCACGTACCAGGCGCTGGCGTACAGCGTCCCTTCAGCCCGCTTGAGGGTACGATAGACGTTGAGCAGCAGCAAGACTAAGGCCACGAGCAGGGCGATCTTGACCGGCCACCAAATCTCCATCCACGCCGGTCCTTCGATCCAACCAAGGAGCAGGGTCACGACGCCCGCAGCGTTGGCCGCGTTCCACAGCCACACCGCCAGCTGACTCCAAATTTCCCCGGCCATCGTGAGCGCGTGCGCCCGCTGGATGGCCAGCAGGCCGACGCCCAAGCCGCCCATGCCCAGCCAGCCAAACACCAACGTGTTAAGAAACACCGGCTGCAGCAGGTCGACGCCGGCCGGGCCGGACGGCAACTGGATGTACAATGCTCCGGCAGCTGTCAGCAGGGCTCCCGTCCCTGCGGCCAGCGCCACGAACAACCAGAAGATGCCTGAATAAAGCAACAGCCGCGCAGTGCGGCCGGCCTGATCCCGAATGAGCACGGTAGAGCCCCCCGCACTTAGGGTCCTTGCCAGACCTACGTCCTATTCTGCTTTCATGCTTGGAATTCCTTTGCGTCCCATTGGGCCCGGTCCCTTACGGGGGTGGTTTCTGATGAGTATACTGTCTTCGCACATCGCGCCTCGCCCGGGTTATGCCTGGTCGCGATGGGAACAGGGGGGTGGGTTGCGCGCCGGTGCCGGGTTAGGATAAAATGAAACCGCAATGTCAGCACCCAACTGAAAATCGCATGCGCTGAATCTCCGCCCAGGCGGAGAACGGGGGAACCAAACCTTGCGGGGCGCATCCATCCTGCGTTAACGGATGGTAGGGGTTCGCTCTACCCGAGCCCGTCAGCTAACCTCGTAAGCGCCATTAGAGCGAGAAGGTATCCGCGTCTTTGCCTCCTTACGGTGTCCTGGTTTGCGCCTCGGAGAACGCCTTCTCCGGGGCGCTTCTTTGTTCTGTGGATCTCGCACCCCCGTTGCGCCAAGACGGTACCCGCTCACGCGGGGACGGAAGGGAGTGGTACGCCCGTGCGACCTAAGGTG
Source organism: Firmicutes bacterium ZCTH02-B6 (assembly GCA_002159155.1). GTDB lineage: Bacteria > Bacillota > Limnochordia > Limnochordales > ZCTH02-B6 > ZCTH02-B6. The sequence continues at coordinate 10,685 of LZRQ01000100.1, read as the reverse complement.
CGCATCGAGCACCTGTACAAACTGTTTGGCCCAAATCCTAAGGCCGCCCTCGAAAAGCTCCAACGCGAGGGATTGAGCAAGGACGAGTTGCTGCGGCGCTACCGGCACACCGTCGGCCTGCGGGATGTGTCCTTTGAGGTCAACGAGGGCGAGGTCTTTGTCGTAATGGGCTTGTCGGGCAGCGGCAAGTCCACCCTGGTGCGCTGCATCAACCGCCTGATCGAGCCGACCGCCGGGCGCATCGAGGTGGACGGCGAGGACTTGACGGCCATGAGCGCTGCCCGGCTGCGGGACGTGCGGCGCAAGAAGATGGCCATGGTGTTCCAGAGCTTTGCGCTCTTGCCCCACCGGAGCGTCCTAGACAATGTGGCGTTCGGGCTTGAACTGCAGGGGATGACGGTGGACGAGCGCCGCGACCGGGCGCGCCAGGTGATCAAGGCAGTCGGCCTGGGGGGTTGGGAGGACAGCCTTCCAGAGCAGCTCAGCGGCGGTATGCAGCAGCGGGTGGGCCTCGCTCGGGCTTTGGCCATTGATCCTGACATCTTGCTGATGGATGAGCCTTTCAGCGCCTTGGATCCCTTGATCCGCCGCGACATGCAAAACGAACTGTTGCGGCTGCAGTCGGAGATGAAGAAGACCATCATCTTCATCACCCACGACCTCGATGAAGCCATCAAGCTGGGGGACCGCATCGCGGTCATGAAGGACGGGGAGATTCGCCAGATTGGGACCGCGGAGGAGATTTTGCGGCGCCCGGCTGACGAGTATGTGGCCGAGTTCGTGCAGGACATCGACCCGGCCCGGGTACTTACGGCGCAGCAAATCATGTTCCAGCCCGACACGGTCGTCCCGCTGCACGCCGGTCCGCGCACCGCGGTGCACGTCATGCGCCATCACGGGCTCTCCAGCGTGTTTGTGCTGGAGGACGCGGACCGCGTCGCGGGCATTGTGACGGTTGACGACGCCGTGCAGGCGGCCGAGCGGGACTTGCCCCTCAGGGATGTATTGCGGCAAGACTTCCCGCGGGTCGCTCCGGACACACCGCTGGCCGACCTGATCCCCATCGCGGCGCAGGCCCGGTTTCCGATTGCGGTGGTCGAGGGGGAGCGCCTCTTGGGCATCATCGTGCGGGTAACGGTCTTGTCGTCGCTTATGCGCGAGCCGGTGCGCCTCGCGGCCCAAGGCGACAGCGCCGCTGCCGCCAGCGGTGAGGACGGACGCGGTGGTGCGGGGAACGCGAGGAGGTGACCGGGATGGACTTCGTCCGCATGCCCATCGGGCATTGGATGAATGTGCTCGTTGACTGGATGGTGGACAACCTGGCGCCGCTGTTTCGGGGCATTCGCCAGGTGATTGGGACGCTGCTCAATGCGACGGAGGACTTCCTGCAGTGGCTGCCTTGGCCCGTGTTGCTCGTCCTGGTCGCCCTTTTGATGTGGCGTGTGGCGGGATGGCGCGGGGCGGTGCTGTCCGCCCTCGGGTTGTACCTGGTCGGCAGCATGGAGCTCTGGGACCGCGCCATGACCACGCTGGCGCTCATGGTCAGCTCGGTGACGCTCGCGGTCCTCATCGGGGTGCCGCTCGGCATCTTGTGCGCCAAGAGTGACCGCGTGTTGGCCGTGGTGCGGCCGATGCTGGACATGATGCAGACCATGCCGGCCTTTGTGTACCTGGTGCCCGCCCTGATGTTTTTTGGCATCGGCAAGGTGCCCGCTGTGTTTGCCACCCTCGTATTTGCCACGCCGCCGTCGGTGCGCTTGACCAACTTGGGCATCCGGCAAGTGCCGCGCGAAGTGGTGGAAGCGAGCCAGTCCTTTGGGGCGACTCCGTGGCAGATGCTGGTCAAGGTGCAGCTGCCCCTGGCCATGCCGAGCATCATGGCGGGCATCAACCAGACCATCATGTTGTCTTTGTCCATGTCGGTTTTGTCGGCCATGATCGCCGCCGGAGGCCTGGGCCAGGAAGTGTTGCGCGGCTTGAGCCAGGTCAACCTGGGCCGCTCGTTTGAAGGCGGGCTCGCCATCGTCGTTATCGCCATGATCCTGGACCGCATGTCCCAGTCGTGGGGCCGGCGGAAGCGCCGGGCCGCATGAGGGCGCGGACCTAACAGGCATGGACCTCAGCCGGTGCGGAGCGAACATGAAAGGAGTGGGGTACATGAGCAAGCGGTGGAAGAAGCGGGGACTCCCGGTGGTGTTGGCGGTGCTGCTGGCGGCCGGGATAGGGCTGGCCGTGGAGCCGGCGGCGGCCCAGCGGCTGCCCGGCACGGGCAAGACGCTGACCTTCGCTTTTACCAACTGGACCGGCGACTGGCTGCCGACCATGGTGTCCAAGGTGCTGGTCGAGGACTACCTGGGCTACCGGGTTGAAATCGTGGACTTGTCGGTGCCGGTCACCTACGCCATGATCGCGGCAGGCGAGGTGGACGTATTCGCCGATGCGTTCTTCCCTAACCAGAACTCCTTGCTGGCAGGCTACCGGCGGGACCTGGAAGTGATCAGCTGGCACTACGACGGCACCGTGCGGGGCTGGGCCGTGCCGACTTGGTTTGCCCAAGAGTACGGCATCCGGACCGTGCAAGACTTGAACAACCCGCAGATCGCGCGCCTCTTGGACCGGGACGGCGACGGCTATGGTGATCTCCTGGGATGCGAGGTCGGCTGGACGTGCCATGACCAGATCAACTACAAGCTGCAGGCGTACGGTCTGACCCGGTTGTACCGCCAGATCGACGCTTCCGAGCAGATGATCAACTACGCCATCCGGGGCGCCTTGGACAACCGCGAGCCCGTGCTGTTTTACGCCTGGACGCCCGACTGGCTGCTGGCGGTGTACCCACACCCGGAAGCGGTGACCATCCTGCTGGACCCCGTCGGGGCTTGGCCGGACGATGAGGCTCCCAATGAGTACGGGTACCCGCCGGGACGGGCCGGCATTTTGGTCCATCGGGACTTCCAGCGGCGGCATCCGGAGGCGTACCGGCTGTTGAGCCAAATCTCGGTCCCGCTGGACGCGGTCAACGAGTCCATTTACCGGCAAGTGGTCTTGGGAGAGACGTCCGACGCGGACCTTGAGCGTCACGCCCGCGAATGGATCGAGGCCAACCGGGAGACCGTGGACGGTTGGCTTGCCGCGGCGGGTTTGCGCTGACGTCGCAGCGTCTACTGGGAGACATGAAGAGGCCGGCGGACGGTGGTCCGCCGGCCTCTTCGCGCTCGTTGCCGGGTTGCCGATCCCCGCAGGCTTAGAAGCCCTCGGCGCGGGCCTCTTCGTAGCCCACGAACTCGATCTGGCCGTTGCGGATGGTCCAGATGCCGATGGACGCGACGGCCACGTCGCCGTTGGCGTCGAAGTCCACGGGGCCCGAAGCGCCCACGTACTGGACATCCTGACCGGCCCGGATGAGCTCGACGGCCTTAGCCCACTCGCCGGGCAGGATGATCTCGCCCGGCGGGTTGGTCACGTCCCGCAAGGCGCTGCGGATGGCCGTCCCCGTCGCCTCACCGGCCTTCTCGATGGCCAGCGCGATGGCGAACGCCGCGTCGTAGCTCTCATACATGAACGGCATCGGGGGCGGCTCGCCGAAACGCTCCTCGTAATACCGGTTGAACAGCGTGGTTGCCTCGGTCTCCGCCGACCGCGGCGCCGTGCCCCACGAGCCCTCCAGCGGGTCGCCGATGGCGTCAATGATGTCGGGCGCCTGCATGCCGTCGGTGAAGAGGAACTTGTCGAAGTAGCCGCCCTCGATGGCCTGCCGGAGGATGGTGATGCCGTTCTCCGGATAGGCGATCAGCAAGAGCGCTTCAGGATTGCCGCGGGAAGCCTGGTCCAACTCGCCACGGTAAGAAACCTGGTTTTGCTCAAACGCCACATTGGCCGTTACCGTGCCGCCGTGCTGGCGGAAGTTGGCCTCAAAGGCTTGCGCGAGGCCAAGCCCATAGGGGTTGTTGACGTAGATGGTGGCCACGCGCTTATAACCCAGGTCGGCCGCAAGCTTACCCAGGACGATGCCCTGCATCGCGTCGGACACGACGGTGCGGAAAATGAAGTCATTGTCCTCCAGGGTGGTCAGGAGCGGCGACGTGGACGCCGGGGAGATCATGACCACCTGGTTGGGAATCGCCACACTGGTGGCCACCGGAATGGTGACGCCCGAGGACGCCGCCCCGATGATGGCGGGCACCCGCTCCACGTTGACCAAACGCTGGGCCGCGGCCACGCCTTGGGTCGGGTTGGTCTGGGTGTCGGCGAGCACCAATTCCAGCTGCCGCCCGCCCAAAATGCCGCCCTGCTCGTTGATCTGCATGACCGCGAGCAAGGCGGAGTTGTAGAAGGGCTCACCGAACGCCGACAGGTCGCCCGTCATCGGGAAGAGGCCGCCGATACGGATAGGCGCCTGCTGGGCAGCGGCCGGCAAGGCGGCCAGCACGAGCGCCGCAACGAGCACCGCGATGAAAGACGCCTTGGACCGCATGTGAGAAACGTAACGCACTTCCTTCTTCCCTCCTGTTCTAGAGTGGAATGACAAACGTGATTTGACCCCAATCTTTCGACGGTATCGACCCGATTCCTTCTACCGGAACTTCTTTTCCCAGAACCTGGGACTGGCTCTTTTTCCCAGGACTTGACTCCCTGAGCAGGAGTTGGGCGCAGAACGGAGAAACAGTCAGAAACCTGTTCCAAGACCGATAGCATCTGCGGTTTTTAGACGGGGGATCGGGTTCGTGACGTCCCAGGCGATTTTGGAAGTACGGAATATTATCAAGGACTTTGGCGGTATCCGGGCGGTCGACGATTGCACCTTCTCGGTGCGGGAAGGTTCCATCACGGGGCTGATCGGACCCAACGGTGCCGGCAAAACGACGGCGTTCAATATGGTGACCGGTTTCATCCGTCCCGACCGCGGTGAGATCCGGTTCCGGGGCGAGCGCATCGACCGGCTGCCGCCTCACGTGATCTTCCGCAAGGGTATTGCCCGTACGTTCCAAATCCCGCGGGAGTTGCGCCTCATGACGGTGCTGGAAAACCTGATGTTGGTGCCAATGAACCAGGGTGGCGAGGGCCTCTGGCGATCGTGGTTCGCTCCGGGCCGAGTACGGCAGCAGGAGGAACAGATCTACCGTCGGGCCATCGAGGTGCTGGAGTTTGTGCAACTGATCCATCTAAAGGATGAGTTGGCCGCCAATTTGTCCGTCGGTCAAAAGAAGCTCCTGGAGCTGGCCAGGGTGCTCATGGCCGACCCACAACTGATTCTGTTGGATGAGCCGGCCGCCGGGGTCAACCCGACCCTTATGAACAAGCTGGCCGGCTACGTGCGCGCCTTGAGGGACCAGGGCAAGACGTTCCTGCTGGTCGAGCACAACATGGATCTGGTCGCGGATTTGTGCGATTGGGTCATCGTCATGAACAACGGCCGCAGGCTGGTAGAAGGGAAGCCGGAGGAGGTGCGCCGCCACCCGGAGGTGCTGGAGGCGTACCTCGGCGGAGCCTACGCCGCTTCGTGACCGTTTTTGCCCTGCCAACAGGCCGGGCGCCGCGACATAACCGGAAGCCGGTGATCACAACCCATCCCATCACAAGGAGACGCAAGGAACGTGGCGTTGTTGGAAGTCAGCGGCCTGCGGGCCGGGTATGCCGAGGTTGACATTCTCCACGGCGTGCAGCTGGCTGTCGAGCAGGGGGAGATCGTCTGCGTGGTCGGCCCCAACGGAGCCGGCAAGTCCACGCTCATGAAGGCCGTCTTCGGCCTCGTCCCGGTGCGGGAAGGCCGCATCGTGTTTCAAGGCGAGGACATCACGGGGCTCGGCCCTGCACAGATTGTCCGCCGGGGCATGTGCTACGTTCCGCAAAACAACAACGTCTTCCCCTCTTTGACGGTCGAAGAGAACCTCGAGATGGGCGCTTTCATTCGCCAGGGCGACTTCCGGCAAAAGATGGAGGAGATGTTCGAGCTGTTCCCGGTTTTGAAGGAGCGCCGGCGGCAGAAGGCGGGGACCATGAGCGGCGGCCAGCAACAGATGGTGGCGATGGCTCGGGCTTTGATGCTGGATCCCAAGCTGCTTCTCCTGGATGAGCCGACCGCCGGACTGTCGCCTAAGTTCGCCGAGCTGGTGTTGGAGAAAGTCGTGGAGATCAACCAGCGGGGCGTCAGCGTCCTCATGATCGAGCAAAACGCCCGGGCCGGGCTAGCCATATCCCACCGGGGCTACGTGCTCACCATGGGGCGCAACCGCCTCGATGACACCGGGCAAAACCTCTTGGCCAACGAAGAGGTCGGCCGGTTGTTCCTGGGGGGATGAACGCGACGTGGCGCAACTGATCCTGTACGGACTCATCTACGGCGGCATCATATCTCTTGGAGCCATCGGACTTACGCTCATCGCCCGCATCCTGCGGTTTTCCCACTTCGCCCACGGCGACATGATGGCCCTCGGGGCCTACCTGGCGTTGTTGTTCCGGGTGACTTTCGGGTTTCCCATGTGGGTGTCCGCCGTCGCGGCCGTGGTGCTGACCGCCGTGGCGGCGGTCGCCATCGACCGGGTGTTTTACAAACCCTTGCGCCGCACGGGCCCGACCATCCTGCTGATCGCGTCGGTGGGCGTGGCGTTGGTGCTGCGCCATGTGATCCAGTTTTTCTGGGGAGCGGCCCCGCAAGTGTACCAGCGGGGTGTTGAACGGCCATGGATCATCATGGGCCTGCGGATCCGGCCGGTCCAGGCGTGGATCCTCATCATGGCCGTGCTGCTTGTGGCCGGCGTGTGGCTGTTTCTGCAAAAGACCAAGATGGGGAAAGCCATGCGGGCGATGGCAGATAACATGGACTTGGCCGCGGTGAGCGGCATTGACACCGAGCGCATGATCGTCTGGACGTGGGTGCTGGGTGCGGCGCTGGCCGCGGCCGCAGGCATCATGCTCGGGCTTGATACCCAACTGCGTCCGGCCATGGGGTGGCTGATGCTCTTGCCCTTGTTTGCTGCCGCGATCCTCGGTGGGCTTGGGAACCCCTATGGCGCCATCGCCGGAGGGATGATCATCGCCCTTGCGCAGGAGCTGTCGACACTGGTCTTCAACACCGCATACAAGCCGGCGGTTTCCTTTGTGCTGATGGTGCTGCTCCTGCTTTTGCGGCCGCAGGGCTTGTTCGGAGGGAGAGCCTGATGGAATGGGGCGGGATCGTCGGCTACGGGCTGTTTCTCCTTATATATGGGGGCATCTACGCCATCTCGGCCCTCGGTCTCAACGTCCAGTGGGGGTATACGGGGCTTTTTAACATCGGTGTCGGCGGGTTCTTCCTGGTGGGGGCGTACACGTCGGCAATTATGACCAAGGGTCCTGACTTTTCCCACCTGGGCGGGTTTGGCCAACCTTTCGTGGTCGGGGTGTTGGCCGGCGGAGTGTTGGCGGCCGTCTTGGCGCTGCTCATCGGCATTCCCACTTTGCGCCTGCGGGGCGACTACCTGGCCATCGCCACCATCGGCATCGCGGAAACGTTGCGCTTGATCGTCACCAACGAGCAGTGGCTGACGGCGGGCGTCTGGGGCATCGGTGGCATCCCGAAACCGCTTTTCAGCACCTTCGGCAGTGCGTACAACGCCTTCTACGCCGTCTTGGTGCTGGCGGTGATGGGGCTGGTCTACTTTGCCATCGAGCGGGGCATCCGCTCCCCGTGGGGCCGGGTCCTCAAGGCCATTCGGGAAGACGAGACCGTGGCGCAGGCTGTGGGCAAGGACATCTTCCGCTTCAAACTGCAGGCCCTGGTGCTGGGCGCCTTTTTCATGGGGGTAGCTGGAGCCTTGTTTGCCCACTTTGTCGGTTACATCAGCCCAGAAGCCTTTGAGCCTATGAACGCCACATTCCTCGTGTGGGTCATGCTCATCGTGGGAGGAAGCGGCAACTCCAAGGGGGCCATCTTGGGCGCCTTCATCGTCTGGGTTATCTGGTCTGGAACGGAGTTTGTCGCCGCGGCACTGCCGCCGACCCTTGGGCCCAGGGCCCACGCCTTGCGCATCATCCTGATCGGGCTGCTGCTCATGATTATGCTCCTGGTCCGGCCCCAAGGGGTGCTGGGGGAGGAGCGGCAAGTGTCCAAGCTCCTGCGGCCGGGAGACGGCAGCCGGCAGGCGTCGGCGGGTGGATGACGAACCCCTGGCATGTGGCAGTGCTCCGGCGCCGGCGGGTATTGGCGGCCTCCTGGAGATCGCTCTCTTTTGCCGCGGCGCCGGGCCAGAAGCCTGCATGAGACGGGGGATCGACATGCAAGTGCTGGCCGGACAAGTGGCGATGGTGACCGGTGCAGGTAAAGGCATCGGGCGCGCGGCCGCGGCGGCCCTCGCCCGGGCCGGAGCGGCCGTTGTGCTTGCCTCGCGCACATACCCGGACTGTGCAGCGGCGGCGGCAGAGATTCGCAGGGCCGGTGGCGAGGCCGTCGCGTTTGGGGTTGACGTAGCCGACTACGCGCAAGTGGAGCGGGTCGTGCACGAGACGCTGGCCCGCTTCGGCCGCATCGACATTCTCATTAACAACGCCGGCGTCATCGAACCCATCGGTTACCTGCCGGAGTGCGATCCCGGGGATTGGGCCCGCAACGTCCAGATCAACTTGGTGGGTGCCTTCCATTGCGTCCGGGCGGTTTTGCCCCATTTTCTCGCGCAGCAGCGGGGGGTCATCGTCAATATCAGTTCGGGAGCGGCCGTGCGGCCGCGCGAGGGCTGGAGCGCCTACTGCAGCGCCAAAGCCGGCTTGGCCATGCTGACGCAGGCCATTCACCTGGAGGCGGGCGCGCACGGGGTGCGGGTTTACGGTTTCCAGCCCGGGGTCGTGGACACCGACATGCAGGTGAAAATCCGCGCCTCGGGCATCAACGAGGTTTCGCGCCTGCCCAGGGAAAGCCTCGCCGACCCAGCCCAGCCCGCGCAGGTCATTGCGTGGCTCTGCAGCCAGCAGGCGCGGGATCTGGCCGGCCAGGAGTTGACCATCCGCGACCCTGGGTTGAGGGCGCGGGCCGGGTTGGCCGGATGAACCGTCACCACGCCAGCGCGAGACCGTCTTTGCGGGGCTCGGAGCCGGCGATGTAGACGCCGGTGTCCGGGTCCCGCCAGATCATCTGTCCCCCGCCAAACATAACCGGATCGGCTTCGATGCGCACCCGGTGTCCCCGGCGCAGGAGCTGCCGCATCGTGTCGACGGGCAATGCGGCTTCCGCATGGACGTCCAGCCCGCCGGCAACCCGGACGCGCGGCGCGTCCAGGACGGCCTGGGGATTGAGGGCGTAGTCGATTATGCCGATGACGACTTGCACGTGACCTTGGGGCTGCATGTCGCCGCCCATCACCCCAAAGGCTGCCAGCGGCGTCCCATCCTTGGAGACAAACGCCGGGATGATGGTGTGGAACGGCCTCTTGCCGGGGGCAAGCCGGTTGGGATGGCCGTCCTCCAGGGTAAACCCGGCGCCGCGGTTTTGCAGGGCAATGCCCGTTCCAGGCACCACGACGCCTGAACCAAAGCCCATGTAGTTGGATTGGATGTAGGACACCATGCGTCCCTCCGCATCGGCCGTGCACAGGTAGACGGTGTCGCCCGCCCGCGGGGCACCGGGCAGCGGGTCGCGCATCGCCCTGTCGAGGGAGATGAGGGCGCGGCGCGTGGCCGCGTAGTCCTTGGACAGCAGCTCCTGCGTCGGTACAGCGGACACCGCCGGGTCGGCGATGTAGCGATGAGCGTCAGCGAAGGCCAGCTTCAAGGCCTCGATGACCAAGTGCAGCTGGGCAGCGGAGAGATGGGGCAGAGAAGGCAGCTCGGCATCCTCCAAAATATTCAAGGCGAGCAGCGCCACGAGCCCTTGGCCGTTGGGTGGGATCTCCCAAACTTCAAACCCGCGGTAGGTGGTGTGGATCGGGTCAACCCACTCCGGTGTGTGCGCGGCCAGGTCCTCTTCCGTGAGGAAACCCCCGGTTTCGTGAGCGTAGCGGGCCATGGCAGCCGCCAGCTCCCCGCGGTAAAAGGCTTCCCCGTCTGATTCGCCGATCAGGCGCAAAGTGCGGGCCTGATCCGGACAAGCAAAGATCTCCCCCGGTTCCGGCGGGCGGCCCCAGGGCAGAAATGTCGCCCGCCAGTCGTCGCGCGCGCCAAAGCGCGTCGCGGCGGCCCGCCAGTAGCCGGCAATGACGGGCGGGATCGGATGGCCTTCTTCGGCGTAGCGGGCCGCCGGCTCCAGCAGCTGCTTGAGGGGCATGGACCCAAAGCGCTTGGTGAGCGCGACCCAGGCTGACACCACGCCCGGCACCGTCACCGGCAGCCATCCCTCGGTGGGCACCTTGGTCAGCCCTTTGGCCGCCAGCACGTCCGCGGTCAGGGCCATCGGGGCTCGTCCCGAGGCATTGAGGCCGTGCAGCCTTTTGCCGTCCCATACCAGCGCAAACGCGTCGCCGCCGATGCCGTTGGAAGTGGGTTCCAGTACCGTGAGCGCCGCCGCGGTGGCAACGGCTGCGTCGATGGCGTTGCCGCCCTCTTGGAGGATGCGCAGTCCCACCTGGGCGGCGAGGGGGTGGCTTGTGGCCACAGCGCCGCGCCGGCCCATGACGGGGCTGCGCTGGGACGAGTACGGGAAGCGATAGTCAAAGATGGGCACGGGGCCACCTCCGGGGACGTGAAATTACTCCGGCGACGGCCCCGTGGACGCGCCCACG
>LZRQ01000099.1 GCA_002159155.1 Firmicutes bacterium ZCTH02-B6 | reverse complement strand
CCGTACTTCCTATGGCTCCTGTACCGGACACAGGCGCGGGTGTAGCAAGGCGCGCCCGTGCGGGTGTAGGAAGCGGCAGGCCGTCTCTGGGGAAGGCGGCTCAGCGCTGGCCGGCCGCGGCAGGTGCGCGACGGTGACAGGTAGCGCGCAAGAGACGACAGGTAGCGCGCAAGCGACGACGGATAGCGCGTCAGCGACGACGGGTAGCGCGTAAGCGCCGGCGACGGTCGCGGGTAGGCGACGGCGTTAGGTGCGAGAGGTGGTGGATGGGCATGGCCCGCTTGCGAGCGGACGAACTTACCCTGGCTTATGGCCGGGGCGGGGTCGTGGCGAAAGACTTGAATCTTCACGTGCCCGATGGGGCCGTAACAGCCATCCTGGGCCCCAACGGCTGCGGCAAGTCCACCCTCTTGCGGGCGTTGGCCCGCCTGCTGGCGCCGGTGTCTGGCGTGGTGGTGCTTGACGGTGAGGCGATTCATCGCCTGCCGACCCGGGAGGTGGCCCGGCGCTTAGGACTGTTGCCCCAGCAGCAGACCGCACCGGAGGCCATTGTTGTCGAGGAGCTTGTGCGTCGCGGCCGCTATCCGCACCAGGCCATCCTGCAGCCGTTGAGCGCCAGCGACCACGCCGCGGTTGAGCGGGCCATGGAGCTCGCGGGCGTGGCCGACCTGCGGGACCGGGTTGTGGACGAATTATCCGGCGGCCAGCGGCAGCGGGTGTGGATCGCCATGGCGCTGGCACAGGAAACGCCCATTCTCCTGCTCGACGAACCCACTACCTATCTGGACCTCGCCCACCAGCAGGAAGTGCTGCGGCTCATCCGCCGCCTCAACCGGGAAGAGGGCAAGACCATCGTTGCCGTGCTGCACGACGTCAACGCGGCGGCCTGGGTCAGCGACCACGTAGTGGCCATGCGCGCCGGCGAGATCGTCGCCGTGGGACCGCCGGAAGAGGTGCTGCGCCCCGAGCGTCTGCGGCACGTCTTTGGCGTGGAGTGCGACGTGGTGCAATGCGCCGGATCAGGCATCCCGTGGTGCGTCGCCCGGGGGCGCTCGTTCCTGCGCGCCTTCCAGGCGGAGCTCGCGGATCCGGCGGTGGCACCTGGGGTTGTCGCCCGTGCGCCGCAGGGTTCCGTTTTCCGGACGGCGGGCTTGCGCGCCGGCTATGACGGGCGGATCGTCCTGGACGGTGTCTCGGTCGAGTTCCCGGCGGGCAAGGTGAGCGCCGTCGTCGGCCCCAACGGGTGTGGCAAGTCCACATTCCTGAGGGCGCTGGCGCGCTTGTTGCCGGTCGAAGGGGATGCATGGCTGTTTGACCGGCCCGTGCGGGAGCGGGGTGTAAAGGAGTTGGCCCGAGAGGTCGGCCTCTTGGCCCAGGAGGCGCTGCCCCCGCCGGGCATGCTGGTCGAGGACCTAGTCGCGCTCGGGCGTTACCCGCACCAGCGCTGGTGGCGCCAGTGGACCCCCGAGGACGAGCGGGCCGTGGAGCGGGCTTTGACCGTCACCGGCACGGCGGAACTGCGCTGGCATCCTGTGGAGGCCCTCTCTGGAGGCCAGCGCCAGCGGGTGCGGCTCGCCATGGCCCTGGCCCAGAGCACACCCGTGTTGCTGCTGGACGAGCCGACCACGTTTCTCGACATGGCCCACCAGATCGAGGTGCTCGAGCTCGTCCGGGACTTGGCGGAGACCGAGGGAAAGACCGTCATCATGGTGCTGCACGACCTCTGCCAGGCGTGCCATTACGCTGAATACCTGGTCGTCATGAAAGACGGTCGCGTCGTTGCAGCCGGCAGCCCCGCCCACGTGATCACGGAACAGTTGGTGGAAGACGTGTTCGACACTCGCTGCACCGTGGTGCCCGACCCCGTCACCGGCGCTCCCCTGGTGGTGCCACGCACCGACGCCCCCCGGGTCAACAGCAGGTCGTAATGAGGCCGTAGTGAGGCGCGTCGCAGCCGGGCCGCCGCTTCCAGGTTTTAGGCGCCCCCAGGGGCACCGTCCGTTTTCCCACACCCCCTCAAACAAACCGACCGGTCGGTACAAAGGGCCGACACCGTTCCGGTACGCACGTGTCAGGATGTTAGCAGTCACCGCAGGAGGGAGAGGGCTTCACGGGCGGCTCCATGGTAGCGGGTTGCGGGCGCTCCCACTTTGGCCATGACTTGAAGCCCCACCAGAAACACCAGGAAGAAGCTGGCCAGTGTGAATGGGTCCTTTCGGGGAGACAGCTCCCCCTCTACCTGCGCCCGGTGGAGGCAGAGGGCCAACGCCGCTTCGAGGCCGTTCCAGGCCATCTCGACCCGCCGTTGGACCTCCTTGTCGCCGGGTAGCCGTTCGACCGCGGCGTTGACCAGAAAGCAGCCGTGCCGGAGTACCTGCCAGGACGCGTGATCGGCAAACCGTTCAATCAATCCACGGACGAGCGGAAGGGCCTTTCCCTGGCGGGTGAGCAGCGACATTGGGAAGGGATCTTCTTTTACGATGTAGCGGTCCAGCGCCCTGAGGTAGAGCTGGTGCTTGCTGCCGAAGGAGTTGTAAAGGCTGGCTTTTGAAATTCCCAGGTGTTCGACGAGGTCTGCCACCGACGTGGCTTCGTACCCTCGCTCCCAAAAGAGTGCAACGGCCTGATCGAGGACGATGTCAGGATCAAACTCCGGACTGCGCGGCAATACTCATCCCTCCGTTGTCGTAAGGCTCTAGCGGTTTCGGTGAGACAATCCTAGGTGTCGCAGACCGTTCGGTCAACCTGCAGTTCGTCGCGAAGATCCAGCGTGGGCGCGGCGGACACGCGGTGCGTGTTTCATTGCAACCGGCTTTCCCAGAGGAATACGCGGCGTCTCGACGCATTTAAGAACGAACGGTTTCCACCCGTGGCCCGTGGACCGTTCGGTCGAAATAACTAAAGGGGTGTCGGGAATGAGCACATTCCCCCTCCCCGCCGGCGTTTCCGTGCGCCTTGGAGTAACTCCGCGCCTACGAGCCGGGAATCGGTGATGCCAATCCAGGAGCTTGTGCTCCGGATGCAGAATAACGCCGTCTCGACGTGCATCCGGGAGAGGGAATGAGTTGATGCCGACCGAGTCGCACACACCTCCGCAGCCGGACCCACGTCTGGACTTGGCACGGAAGGATGCGCGGGAACCCAGCGGCCAACGGGCTGGTATGCGGGAGACTAGCACGCAGGGAGCTCGTACACAGGGCGCCCGCACGCAGCGAGCCCGCATCCAGGAGCCCCGCACGCAGCGAGCCCGCATTCACGAACCCCGCATGCAGCGAGCCCGCATCCAGGAGCCCCGCACGCAGCGAGCCCGCATCCAGGTACCGCACACGCAGCGAGCCCGCACCGAGGGATCCCGCACGAAGGGACCCCGCACCCGCGGCCTGCTGGCCCTCACGGCGACGGTCATCATTTGGAGCTCTACCTTTGTGCTGATCAAGGCGGTCGTGGAGGAGACGGGCCCGTTCACCCTGACGTTTCTGCGCTTTCTGGTGGCACTCGCGGCGCTCGCTCCTCTGGCCCGGCGGCACGGATTCCGCTGGCGGATGGTGACACAGCGGGAATTCCTCCGCTTTGGACTGACGGGAACGGCCCTTTACTACGGCCTGCAAAATCTCGGCCTCATGTACACGTCGGCCGCCAGTGCGGCCATGATCCAGGCCGGCATCCCGGCTGTGACGGCCCTGTTGTCCTGGCGCCTCCTCAAGGAGCGTTTGCCCATCGTGCGAGTCGCGGGCATCGCCTTGTCCGTAGCAGGTGTGCTTCTGATCGCGGGCTTCCAGCCTGCACAGGCCGCGGCCCAATCTCTCGTCGGGAATGCGCTCATTTTGGGCAGTGTAGTCTCCTTTGCTGCCTGGACGGTGCAAGGGAAGAAGCTGGCGGCGTCGGTACATCCGGCCGTCATGAGCGCGGGCAGCATCGCCGCGGGACTCCTGTACCTGTTGCCGGTGACGGTCCTCGAGATCGCTGTAACGGGCCCGCCCCGCATCAGCGCACTAGGCTGGTTTGCCGTGCTGTACCTCGGCCTGTTGTCGTCGGCCCTGACGATTTTCCTCTGGAACTTTGCATTGACCGTCGTGGACGCCACGCTGGCCGCGGTGTATATCAACCTGGTGCCCGTCCTGGGACTCCTTTTCGCGGCGCTTTCCGGGGAGACGGTGGCCGTGGTCCAGCTCGCTGGCGGAGGGTTGGCACTGCTGGGCGTGTGGTTGAGCGAGGTGGCCGGTGTGCCCCCGGCAGCCGCCTGGCCGTCGGCGGCTGCCGGGGAGAGCGGGAAATCGGCTCCAAAGGATAGCAGAGCGGCTTCAGCGCCGCACCATTGACCGCGCCCTCAGCCGGTGCCGACACGCTCAGCCGGTGCCGACACGCTCAGCCGGTGCCGACACGCTCAGCCGGTGCCGACACGCTCAGGCGGGTACCGCCGGGGCCCCGCCAATCACGACGCGGCCGCTTTGGCCTCATGGGCCAGCAGCCGGGAAATCGCCAAAGCCGCCAGCGCCGCCCGGGGGACGATGGAGTCGATCTCCAAGTATTCGTCGTCGCTGTGGGCCTTGCCGCCCACCGGGCCGATGGAGTCGATGACGGGAACGCCCGCGTCCGCAATGAGGTTCGCATCGGACACGCCGCCGGACGACGCCTGCGCCAGCTCAAGGCCCAATTCCCTCCCGGCGGCCTGGACCTGCGCAAACAAGGCCTCGATTTCGGCCCGGCGCTCCAGGGGCGGACGAGTCATGCCGCCCGTCACCTCGATCTCGTAGCCGGGACGCGACGGGGCACAGATCTCCCGGATGCGTTGCATCAGGGCTTCCCCGTCGGCCTTGGTGGCAAAGCGCAGGTCGACCCGGGCGTGGGCGTGCTCCGGCACCACGTTGCGGGCGGTGCCGCCCGACACGACGCCGACGTTGACGGAGATGCCCCGCTCCAGATCGGTGAGCTCGTGCAGCGCCAACGTGATGCGAGCCAGCTCTTGGACGGCGCTGAGCCCGTCCTGGGGCGCCGCACCCGCGTGGGCTGCCCGGCCCTTGACGGCGATGGTTACATCGCCCACACCCTTGCGCAGGGTGGTGACCTCCTGTATGGAGCGGGCGGGTTCGAAGACGAACGCCGCCCGGCACCCCGGGGCGTACTCGGCCACCAGGGCGCGGGAGTGGGGGGAGCTGATCTCCTCGTCGGCGTTGATGATCACCCGCACGTGCTGATGCAGGCCTTGCGCCGCCAGGGCCCTGATGACGTACACCATGGACACGATGCCCGCCTTCATGTCCATAACGCCCGGACCGTAGGCGCGATGGCCCTCCACCCGGAAAGGCCGCCGAGCGGCGGTACCTACGGGGAACACCGTGTCGATGTGGCCCATGAGCAGCACCCTGGGTTCCCGGGAACCGTCGGCGACCAGGTGGGGTCCCACCGGCGAGGGGAAGCGCCGGGTGGTGAACCCAAGCTCCTTCAGGCGGGGTTCGAGGATGTCCAGGATCGCCTCAATTCCAGCCGCATGCCCTGTGCCGGAATCGATGTTGACCAGCTGTTCCAGCAGCCCGAGCATTTCCCCTTGCCAGCGGGCAAACTGGTCCAGCAGCGCTTGTGATTGCACGGTTGGTTCCTCCAATCTAAAACCGGGTCGCAACCCGGTCCATCTGAGCCCGGTCCATCCTAGATCTCTAAACTCGGTGCATTCAAATCGAAACCTGGCCCCGCTGCGCCACGACTACGGACGCTGCTTGGGGTCCAGCGCGTCCCGGAGCCCGTCGCCGATGACGTTAAATGCCAGCACTGTCACGGTGATGGCGAGCCCCGAAAAGACCGCCAGCCATGGGTTGCTCAGGATGTTGTTGACACCGGAGCGGATCATGTTGCCCCAGCTGGGCGTCGGCGGCTGTACGCCGAGCCCCAAAAAGCTTAGGCTCGCCTCGGTGCGAATGGCTGTCGCAATCCACAAGGTCGACATGACCGAGATAGGCCCGAGGATGTTGGGGATGATGTGGCGCAAGATGATCCGGGCCTCGCTGACGCCGATGGCCCGGCACGCCTGGACGAACTCCTTTTCCCGCAAGGCCAGCACCGGCCCCCGGGCCAGCCGGATAAAGTTGGGCAGAAGCGACAGCGCCACCGCAATCACCACGTTGGTCGTCCCAGGCCCCAGGGCAACGACGACCATCAACCCCAGCAAGAGGCTCGGGAAAGACATCAGGATATTGGTGACGCTCGAGATGATCTGGTCCACCCGGCCGCCCAGATAGCCGGAAACGCCGCCGATGACGGTGCCGAGGATCCCTGCCAAGAATACCGACGCAAGCCCCACGACCAGCGACGCGCGGCTGCCGTAGATGAGCCGGGACAATACGTCGCGGCCAAATTCGTCGGTGCCCAGCCGGAACATCTCGCTGGGGCCGCGCAGGCGGTAGATGATATGCTGCTCGGCGGGATCGTAGGGCGCGAGCCACGGCGCAAACACGGCCACCAAGATGAGCAGGACGACGAAGATGATGCCGCCCACGGCCATCCGGTCCCGGCGGAAGCGCCGCATCCAGCGGGAGTTCCAGACGGCCGACAGGGTGTTGGTTGGCCGCGTGCCCGTGTCGTTGGCCGTGGAGCGTTGGGTTCCTACTGCCACGGGAGATCTCCTTCCGTCAGTCATACCGGATAGTCGGGTCGACAAGACCGTACAAGATATCCACCGCGGTGTTGACCACCACGATGAGGGCGGCGTAGATCATCAGCCCGCCCTGGATCACCGGGTAGTCCCGCTGCTGGATCGCACCCACCAACAGCCGCCCCATCCCCGGCCGGTTGAACACGGTTTCCGTCAACACCGTGCCGGCCAAAAGCGTCCCCAGGTACAGCCCAAAGACGGTGATGACCGGGATGAGGGCGTTGCGCAGCGCATGCCAGTAGTGGACCCGGGCTGGGGGCACGCCCTTGGCGTGGGCGGTGCGGATGTAATCCTCCTGCAGCACCTCAAGGAGCGACGAGCGCACCGAGCGCATGATGAAAGACGCCTGAACGAGTCCGAGGCTCAAGGCCGGCAGGAAGACCGCATGCAGTCGCCCGAAAAAGCCCGGCTGCGGCGTCGAAATGACCGGGAACCAACCGAGGTTCACGGCGAACAATAGCAGCAGCAGGATGCCCAGGTAAAACGGCGGCATGGAGAGCCCCAGCAGCGCCACGACACGGCTCGCGTAGTCAAAGATGCTGTTGGGCCGCACGGCGGCGATGATCCCAGTGGGCACGCCGATAAGGGTCCCGACGAGCATGCCCCAAAAGACCAGCTCGAGAGTGTCGGGAAAGGCCGCGAAGATCTGCTCCGCTACGGGCCGGCCGGTGGCGTACGACCGCCCGAAGTCGCCCCGCAAGGCGTTTAGCAGGAAGTCTACGTACTGCACGGCCAGGGGCCGGTCCAGGCCGAGCTGCTCGCGCAGGCGGGCGATGGATTCCGCAGTGGCCGACGCGCCCAGCATGGCGGTGGCCGGGTCGCCGGAGGCCATGCGCATGACAAAGAAGACGATGCTCCCGACGATGAGCAGCGTCGGGATGATGGACAACAGTCGCCGCGTAATGTAGGCCTTCAAAACCCTGTTGCCTCCCCGGCTAGCGCCGGAGGAGGACCTGGCGGGGCAGCGTTTGCGTCCGCCTCGGGGAGCGGGAGCTCAGCCGCCAACCGGCCGCCAGGTCCTGCCGCCAGCGCCGCGCCTGTTTCGGGTTCGCAGACCGGGCTGCGTCAGCGGTTGATGCTGGTCTTCTCGTTGTAGATGTAGTGCTCAAACAAGTTGTCGAACTGGTTTGGTGCGACCAGGTCGTAGCCCAAGTCCACGTAGGGCTGCCGAGCCACCGCCGAGTACCGCTGGGCGTAGGGCATCGCGGCCGCGGCGGCCATAATGCGCCGCTGCGCCTCAGCGTACAGCTCCTTCTGCCGGTCGGGGTTGAGCTCGGACCGGGCCTGCTCGATCAGGGCGTCGATGTTGTCCACCACGTCGCCCAGGTGAGAGAAGTTGGTGATGGCCGTCGGTTTCCCGACGATCGCGTCGCTGTGGTAGAACTGCGACAGGTACACGTCCGCGATGGGCAGGCGTGTGGCGTTATAGAAGATGACGCCGTTCACGTCCTCGCGGATGCGGGCGTGGTAGCTGGCGTGGTCGATGACGTTCAACCGCATGGTCACGCCGATGCGCCGCCACTGCTCCTGCAAGAGCTGCGCGAAGGGCAGGTAGCTGGTGGCTTCGCTGATGTAGACCTCAAACTCGAAGCCGTTGGGATAGCCCGCCTCGGCCAGGAGCTCCCGCGCCCGCTGCGGGTTGTACTCGTAAGTTTCGATGCCCTCCGTGGTGTGGCCGAAGTAGCCCGCCGGCACCGGGCTGCGCAGCGCCCGGGCGATGGACGTCCCGAGGTACTGCACGATCTCGTCCCGGTTAACCGCGTAGGACAGCGCCTGGCGCACCTTGAGGTTGTCAAACGGCGGCTTGATCAGGTTGTACTGGATAAAGTACCCGTTGCCGGGGCCTACCAGCTCCACGATGACGCCCTGGGAGCGCATGCGGTCAACCCAGATTTGCTCGGAGTCGCCGTCGGCGGTGTCCACCTCACGGGTGCGCAGGGCGAGCTCGCGGGTGGCCGTGTCGGGCATAAAGCGGAACTCGATGCCCGCCAGCTTGGGAGCGCCCTTGTAGTAGGCGTCGTGGGCGGTCAGGACCACGCTGCGCCGCGGGTTGTACTCGGCAAAGGCGAACGGGCCGGTCCCGATGGGATGGAAGCGGTGCTCGTCGCCCAGCTCGGTGACGGCCTTCTTGCTTACGATGAACCCGGAGTGATACCCCACGAGGCGCAGGAGCGCAAACGGGTCGGGCTCGTACAGCTCGATCTCCACCGTGTAGCGGTCGACGGCCCGCACTTCCTTGATGTTGGCCACCTCGCTGCGCCACGGTGAGCCGACGGCCGGGTCGGCCACCCGCTCAAAGGAGAAGACGACGTCCTCGGCCGTGAATTCGCCGTAGCCGTGGTGCCACTGCACGCCCCGGCGCAGGTAGAAGGTCAGGGTCCGGCCGTCCTCGCTGATGGTCCAGCTTTCGGCCAGGTCAGGCTCGATGCGCTCGATGTCGACGGTGCCGGCGGGCAGATCCACCAGGCCGTTGAAGATCGCCTTGACGATCGGGTACTCGCCGAAGTTGGTCGCAAAATGCGGGTCCAGCGTGCCCACGTCGGCTACGCCCGAGCCGACCCGCAGAACGTGGCGGGTCTGGGCCATGGCCACGTTGTCTCCGATGACGGAAAGCCCCGCGAGCAACAGGGCGGCAGCCAAGAGCGCCGCCGCGCCGCGCACGGCCCGCAACTTGCTGGTCAACACGATGGCATCCCCTTTCTCCTAGTTCCGGTTTCCAAGTCTTCTGCTTTGTCAGGGCGCTGGTTCCTACGGTTGGCGAACAGCGGCGGCCGCCCCCACCTCCTTTCTATCCGGAAGGCTGTCTGTGTCCTTCCACCCAAGCTCGTGCTCCACCGCGGCTTTGGCCAACAGCAGCAGCTCCAGCCACTGCCGCCAGCGGTCGCCGGTCACCCGGAGGCTGGGCCCGATGACGCTCAGGCTCGCCTGCACCTCGCCGCAGGGGCCGCGCACGGGCACCGAGACGCTGGTGACGCCCTGCTCCACCTCGCTGTGGGACACGGAATACCCCTGCCGGGCGATGGCTTCCAGCTCCCGGCGAAACCGGGCGGCATCTTGGAGCAGGGGATGGCCCGCGGGAAGACGGGCCGACAAGGCCGCCCATACCGTCTCCCAGGGCAAGTACGCGGCCAGCACCTTGTTGGACGCGCCCAGGTGAAAATCGTTGCGTTCGCCGACACGGCCGGTCATGCGCAGCGAATGGGGGCTTTCCACCGCATGGGCGATGACCGTTTGGTTGCCGTCGACGACGGTGAGCTTGACCGTTTCCGTGGTGGCTGCGGCCAGCCGGACCATGTGCGGGTCGGCGATGCGGGCCAGTTCCGGCTGGGCCAGCCGGGCCAGGGAAAGGAGCCTCGGTCCCAACCGGTAGCGGCGGCGCACCGGTTCCTTGTAAACGAACCCATGACGGGCAAACGTCGCCAGCGTCTTTTGCACGACGCTCTTGGGCATGCCCAAATGATGGGCGAGCTCCGTCACGCCCCACTCGGGGTGCTCGCGGTCAAAGGCGGACAGCAGGACCAGCGCCCGGTCCAACGTTTGCAGCAGGGCCGTGTTCGCCATGGGACCTCCGCGTCGATGTTTCTTTTATAGAAACACTGTCCCCATTAAGGAAACGTAGATGACCAATTAGAGGCTGAAAAGGAAAAGTCCTTCCACCGACGGCAGACACGCAATATTCTGCCATGGACGCGCCAAACGAAAGGAGCCAGCCCGAAGGCTGGCTCCCTGCCGGTTTCGGCTGATGTGACGGTGCGCTACCGGGCGCTCAAGGCTTCGGCCGTGGCCAGCACGCCTACGAGAAGCTCCGCAGCGTCGGCCTGCGTCAAGACATGGTCGCCGGCGGCGGCCACCGCGGTGCCGGGCAAGTACGCCGCCAGGTCCCGGGCCGCCTGCGCCGCGGCCACAGGCGCATCCGGGTCACCGTCGTCCAGCTGGATGCCCAGCGCCCGGTACACCATGTCGGCCCACACCTTTTGGGTGAGGGGTGCATCCAAGAGCAGGCGCCCGTCCAAATCGCCCACGTAGGCGCCGCGCTTGAGGAGCTCGTAGACGAAGTGCGCCTGCGGGTGGTCCAGGAAGTTGGGCACCAGCGACCAGTTGTGGTCAGGCACCGGGTTGATGACGCCCCGCTCGGCGATGTATTGCACGATCAGCTCGCGGCTGGCGATGCCGGGATCCAGCACCACGCGGGCGCTGGCGCCCGTGGCCGGGAACGCGCCGCCGCCGTCGGCCCGGTAGTTGTTGGTGGCCAGGATGAACCACTGGTCCGGCTGCACCGGCTCGCCTTGGAAGGTCAGGCCGACGATGCGGTCGCCCAAGGGCCGCGTGACGTCGATCCGGTACTCAACGCCGTCGATCTGGTCGAAGTTGTAGCCGCGGAAATCGGTGTAGAGCGGTTCCTCGCCCCGGCCCGGCGTCATCTGGTTGAACTTTTGGGCTGCGTGCTCCAGCCACGCCTTGAGCTCGGCGCCGTTGACCAGCAGCGCCTTGAGGGTGTTGTCGTAGATGTAGATGGACGCCACATCGCCGATGGTGATGCCGCCGGCCGCGATCTCCGTCCAGTCCAGCTCGCCGCCGCGACCGCTCTTGAAGGGCGCAGCCGCGGACAGCACCGGCAGCCCCTCATATTCGGTACCCTTGAGCAGGTCCTCTACGTAGAGCCTTTGGACATCGTTGATCAGCTGCGTCACAGGGTTGTCCGTCAACAGGCTCGCCCGGCTGGAGATGGGGATGAGCGTCACGCCGATGGGTTCGTTGACGTAGGCAACGGTGGCCTCATGCACGTCCTTGGCCCACTCGAGCACCTCCGCCGCGGCCTCGACCTCGGCGGTGGGCAAGAGCTCGGCCCGCTTGTCGGTCACCCGCCAGCCGCCGTTCTCTCGCTCCAGCGTCAAGGTGACGACGCCCAGGTACTGGCCCCAAAAGCCCGGTTGCACCAGCTGCACGCCGTTGACCTTGCCGTCGGGGTGCTGCGGCAAGCCGGCGCCCGGGATCTCCAGGTGCGAGTGCCCGGCGATGATGACGTCGATCTCCGGGAACTCCAGGGCCAGGGCGTAGGCGGCGTTTTCGGACCGATCGCTGGGATCGGCGCCCGTGTGGGCCAGCGCGATGATGATGTCGGCGCCCGCCGCCTTGATCTCAGGAATGAAACGCCGGGCCGCGTCCAGGATCTGGCCCGCCTCCACCTTGCCCGTCAAGTGGGTCCGGTCCCAGACCATGATCTGCGGCGGCACAAAGCCGATGACGCCGATGCGGATCGGCTGGCCGTCAATGGTCCGGTCGAGGATGACGTAGGGGGTGTAGTACGGGTCCTGAGTGCCGGGATGGTAGACGTTGGCGACCACGTAGGGAAACTCGGCGCCGGCCACGGCGTTGTCGGCGTAGTCGAGCCCGAAGTTGAACTCGTGGTTGCCGGTGGTGGCAGCGTCATAGCCCATCCGGTTGAGCACGTGGATGATGGGATGCACCTCGCCGGGTTTCGGCAGGCCCATGTTGACCAAGTACGACGCGAGCGGCGTGCCCTGGATCAGGTCGCCGTTGTCAAACAGCAGCGTATCGGGATGGGCGGCCCGGATCTCCTTGACCAGCGTGTAGATCTTGGCCAGGCCCACCGCCGGGTTGGGCTGATTGGAGTAGTAGTCCCACGGGTAGATATTGGCATGGATGTCCGTGGTGGCCATGATGACCAGCTCCGCCGCACCCGCTGGAGCGGCCCAGGCAACGGCCAGCGCGAGGACGAGCACCAGGACAGTGCAGCGGCTGCGTATGTTGTTGTTCAACATACAACTCCCTCCATAGAAACCGGCTGCGAATCCGCAGTGTTCCGTCTGCCGGTCCGGTACGGCGCCATACCGGAATTTGCGCGCGCACGAATATTTTCCTATGCCACCGGGCGTATTCCTGCCCGGCGAGTAGCCGCGGCGCATGAATGGGAAACCTGTACCAACCCCTGGACTTTTGTCCCTAGGCCTTGTTGTTGGGCGCCGCAGGCTGGCAGCCCGCTGTGGGCTGCCAGCCTGGTAGTGTGCTCGTGGTTGTGAGCTTCCGGCCGTGAGCTTGCGGCTGTGATCTTGTGGCCGTGAGCTTGCAGCCGTGAACTGGTAGCTATGGGCTTGTGGCCGCGAACTTGCGGCCGTCCTGCCGTTGAGCGTTGGTCCAGCGTCACAAGCCGCAGGCAAACTCGGCCAGCGTGCGGACGGCGACGCCGGTCGCGCCCTTGACCAGGTAGTGGCGGGCCTTTTCGGCCCGGGCCGTGCCGGCGATGTCCAGG